>JAYSWJ010000265.1:0-3104 GCA_043718065.1 Polaromonas sp. | reverse complement strand
ACAGTGACCAAGCCCAAGCCCAGTGCTTGGTCGGCGCGCAGTAGCGCATCGCTCAATCCTTGCAGTTGCGCAATAGTGCCTGCGTCTTCGCAAAAACGGGTTTGCAAGCGCGACAGGCCGTTGACTGCGGGGTAGGTGCCAAAGTTGGCCGCGCTCAGTTGCAGTGCGGGTGCTGCGTCTGGCGCGTCGGGCAAGTCGAGCATGTAAATGCGGTCGCAGGCCAGCGCCAGTTCGTAGAACATACCGCTAAAGCATGAGCCTTGGTCTACCAGCGCGATCAGCGAGCGGCTGGTCACATCGATACGGGCCAGCGTGCGGCGCAGTGCGCCTGTGGTCTCGCGCACCAGCCAGTGCGACGCGTTTTTAGCCATCACCTCGTCAGCCAACATCACCGAGTTGTGGTCGCCACGGGTTTGCAATACCCAGGTGCCCACTTCCAGTTCGTTGGTGCGCAGGTTCAAAATAGCGTCGTCTAGTTCGCGCTGCATTTTAAGTGGCCACCACTGCACGCCCGCTGCCTCGATGGCGGCGGCAGTGGATTCGATAGCTACCTTAGGCGCATGCACGGTGAGGGTGGCAATACGTTTGACGCGGTCTACCTGCACATCCACAGTGTCGTAGTGGTAGCCTGCGTCGTCTATAGTCACGTTCAAAGGCGTTAATTTAATGCCTTTTGAGCCAATAACCCTTGTAGATACTGCTCGGGCAGCTTCTATTTCTGTAGCAAGTAGGTCGTTAAATTGCAACGGCTTGGCATGTGCGTCGATCAGCTTCCAGTCTTTGGCGCGGTCGGCGCGCACGCCCTCTGAGGTGGTGCAAAAAATGTCGGCCAAGTCGCGGCGCACCTTGCGTTTGTCGGTCACGCGGGTGAGGCCGCCGGTGCCGGGCAGCACGCCCAGCAGGGGCACTTCGGGCAGGCTGACGGTGCTGCTGCGGTCGTCCACCATGATGATGCGGTCACAGGCCAAGGCCAGCTCGTAGCCGCCGCCTGCGCAGGCACCTGTGACGGACGCAATAGACTTCAATCCATCGTGGCGCGACGAATCTTCCAGCCCGTTGCGGGTCTCGTTAGTGAACTTGCAAAAATTCACCTTCCAGCCGTGGGTAGACAGGCCCAGCATATAAATATTGGCACCGCTGCACCAGATTTTTTCTTTGCCGCTTTCCAACACCATCACTTTGACCGATGGGTGCTCAAACCGCACGCGGTTCACAGCGTCGTGCAGCTCAATGTCTACGCCTAGGTCGTAGCTGTTTAATTTAAGCTTGTAGCCGGGCTTGATACCGCCGTCTTCATTGATGTCTAACTTCAAACGCGCCACATCACCGTCTACCGACAAAGTCCAGTGCTGGTAGCGGCTGGGGTGCGACTGAAAATTGACCATCTCGCGGTCGCCTTGTTTAAAAAGCTTGGGTTCTGTCATGGCGTTCATGTTTGTCTCCTCGTGGTCTTGTAATGGTGTGGCGCTTTAAGCTGTAGCTGCAATAGCGCGCTGTAGATCTTTCAAGCTTTGGCGTACTGTGCGCGCACTGGTGTCGACCACTGCATCAGAGCGGGCGTACAGCTGTTGGCGGCTGTCTAAAATGCGGCGAATATCGTCTAGCGCTTGTGCATTTGCGCCCGCCAGCTTGCCCTGTGCAATGGCATCGGCTGCATTGTCTGACGTACTGTCTGACGTGATGAAGGGCCGCATATCGCCCTGCGCCACCACGCGGCCCATATGCTCTTCGGGACTGGCTTTGACCCATACGCAAAAAAAGTGGCTTTGCAGCAGGTCAAACGTCTCACGCTCGCTAACGATCGAGCCACCCGTAGTCAGCACCACGCCGTCGGCATGCTGCTGGGCAATGCGCAGCAATGCGCGGCGTTCGTAGCGGCGGTAGCCTGCCTGGCCCTGCAGCAAAATAATGTCTTGCATACTGGTGCCCGCCTCGCGCTCTATCTCACGGTCTAGCTCGACAAAGGGCACGTTTTGCTGCGCTGCCAGCTGGGCACCCAGCGTGCTTTTGCCAGCACCGCGCAGGCCCAGCAACGCGATGCGGTGATCACGGCCTTGCGGGCTGGGCAAACCTAGCTGCGCACCCAAAGCCGCGCTTAAACTAAGGTAGGCCGTATCTAGCTGCGTGTCGTCTAGCCGGTTAGCCAGCGCCATCACTCTGGACAATGCAGGGCGCGGCGTGTCTTGTAGCAAATCTAAGGTGGCAATGTTCAATGCGCGGGCTACCGATTGCAGGGTGGTTAACGACGCGTTGCCTTTGCCAGCCTCCATGTCGGCCAAAAACCGCTCCGACAGGCCCGAGTCTGCGGCCAGTTGCTTGCGCGTCATGCCCCGGCGCGCACGCCATGCCCGCACGCGCGCCCCTAGCTCGGCCAAGGTATTTGTGTCGTCTAAGGCAGGGGTTGGGGTGGTAGGTGTAAACATATTGACATTACTATTAAATGCACTATACTTCATAAAATTGATATGTCAAGCAATTTACTGCATATTTTAAAATCCTGAAAATGGCTTCTATGACCAAACTCAAAATCCTCGTTGGCACCATGACCAGCACCGCAGACTATGTGGCCCAAGCCATCCAGATGGACTGTGCAGATTTGATCAGCGAGATTGAAGTGCAGCTGATGGACGGCCTGGACATTAGCGCGTTTGACGACCCTGAGCCGCTGTATTTGATTTGCACCAGCACCTACGGCAGCGGCGACGTGCCCGACAACGCGCGCATGCTGTACAACTCGCTAGACACTGCACCCAAGTTTTTAGGCCATGTGCGCTACGGCGTGATAGCGCTGGGCGACAGCACCTATATGCAAACCTTTTGCTTTGGCGGCAAAAAATTTGATGAGCGCCTGCAAGGTTTAGGAGCGCAGCGAATTGGCGAGGTGTGGTGCCACAACGCGTCGGAGGGCATGCTGCCCGAGACCGAGGGCGCAGCGTGGTGCCGAGAGTGGCTGACCAGCGCGCTGGCTACCGCCTAAACAGCTAGAAAGCACCATGCAAGAGGCATTTTTAGGTAACTACTCAGGTCCCTCACACGAGTATGTCAAAATACACAGCATGAAAGGCCTACTCAATCTAAGTCAAATGAGCCATGAAGACAAAGAT
>JAYSWJ010000264.1:0-20811 GCA_043718065.1 Polaromonas sp. | reverse complement strand
CCCATTGCCCTAGCTTGGGAGCGCGTGGAGAACATTTTCAACAGCATGGGCTTTGACGTAGCCGACGGCCCCGAGATTGAAAACGACTGGTTTAACTTCACCTCGCTGAACAACCCACCGAACCATCCAGCACGCTCGATGCAAGACACGTTTTATGTCGACATGAACGACGAGCAAGGCTTGCCATACTGCCTACGCACCCACACCAGCCCCATGCAAACGCGCTATGCCGTGGCGCATGCGAAAAAGCACGCGGCAGCGGCTTTAAACGGCACGATGCCCGAGATTCGCGTCATCGCGCCCGGTCGCACGTACCGCGTAGATTCTGATGCTACGCACTCACCGATGTTTCACCAGTTTGAAGGCTTGTGGATTGGTGAAAACGTGAACTTCAAAGACCTCAAGGTCACCTTTCTCAATTTCTGCAAAGCGTTTTTTGAGACCGACGATTTGACGCTGCGCTTTCGCCCAAGCTACTTCCCGTTCACCGAACCTAGTGCTGAAATCGACATTGCCTTCAGCAGCGGCCCCCTGGCTGGCCGCTGGCTAGAAGTAGCAGGCTCTGGCCAAGTGCACCCTACAGTCATATGCAACATGGGGCTTGACCCCGAGAAGTACATTGGCTTTGCGTTTGGCAGCGGTATCGACCGACTGGCGATGTTGCGCTATGGCGTGAATGATTTGCGGCTGTTCTTTGAAAACGATGTGCGCTTTTTGTCGCAGTTTCAATAGATAGTTGAAAACCGAAAACCGAAGATTTGGACGCGAAGGGCGCTAAGGATTCGCGAAGGACGCGAAAGAAATACAAAAATGAAGAAAATACAATTAACTATTACGAGTCAGCATAATAAAAAATGAATTTCAATTGAGTATCTGAAATACATTTTTTTCTTCATTTTGGTATTTTCTTTTTCGCGTCCTTCGCGAATCCTTAGCGTCCTTCGCGTCCGGTAGTTCTGCCCCCGAATTTAGACACCCGAATTTAAAAGTTAGCCCACCATGCAATTTCCCGAAAGTTGGTTAAGAGAGTTCTGCAACCCACCGCTGTCTACCCAGCAGTTGGCCGACGCGCTGACGATGGCGGGGTTGGAGGTGGAGGACACGGCGTCTGCTGCGCCGCCGTTTACTGGCGTGGTGGTGGGCGAGATTAAAGAATGTGCTCAGCACCCGGATGCTGACCGTCTGCGGGTCTGTCAGGTTGATACTGGCACGGGTACGCTGCTCAACATCGTGTGCGGTGCGCCTAATGCGCGCGTGGGTATTCGTATTCCTGTGGCCACTGTGGGCGCGCTGCTGCCACCGGGTGCGGACGGCAAGCCGTTTGCTATTCACCTGGGCAAGCTGCGCGGGGTGGAGAGCCAAGGCATGTTGTGCTCTGCCAAAGAGCTGGGTATTGACGAGGATGCTAGCGGGTTGCTAGAGCTGGCTGCGGATGCGCCGATTGGCACTAATCTGCGTGACCATTTGAAGTTGGACGATACCTTGCTTACGCTTAAGCTGACACCCAACCTAGGCCATTGCCTGAGCGTGTATGGTGTAGCGCGTGAGGTGTCGGCTATTACGGGTGCGCCGCTTAAAGCTCCAACTTTTCCTGCAATGGCTGCTGTGCATAACGACAAGCTGGCGGTCAAAATATCCGCCACCGATTTGTGCGGCCGATTCTCAGGCCGCATTGTCAAAGGTGTAAACACCAAGGCCAAGACGCCGCAGTGGATGGTGGACCGTCTTACGCGTTGCGGGCAGCGCAGCGTCACGGCGCTGGTGGATATTTCTAACTATGTGATGTTCGAGTTTGGTCGTCCTTCGCATATTTTTGACCTTGACAAAATTCACGGTGGCTTGGATGTGCGTTGGGGCAAAGCGGGTGAGTCACTCAAACTACTGAACGGCAGCACCATCACCATCGACGACACAGTGGGCGTGATTGCCGACAACCAAGCTGTTGAGTCGTTGGCAGGCATCATGGGCGGCGACAGCACCTCGGTGACTGACGACACGCAAAACATCTATATCGAAGCCGCCTTCTGGTGGCCCGGGGCTGTGGCCGGCCGCTCGCGCCGCTTTAACTTCAGCACCGACGCTGGCCACCGCTTTGAGCGCGGCGTAGACCCTGCGCAAACGGTGGAGCATATTGAGCGCATTACGCAGCTGGTGCTAGACATTTGCGGTGGGCAGCCCGGGCCGATGGACGATCAGCCGCTGAGCATGCCAGTGCGCGCACCCGTGCAACTGCGCGTGGCGCGTGCTAGCAAAGTCATTGGCACGCCAGTGACAGCTGCGCAGTGTTTGGATGCCTTCAAGCGCCTAGGCTTGCCCGCCGCTGAGAGCAATGGTGTCGTCACCGTCACACCACCGCCATACCGCTTTGACATTACGATTGAAGAAGACTTGATTGAAGAAGTGGTGCGCATGGCGGGTTTTGACAACTTGCCTGCCTCGTTGCCGATCGCGCCGATTGCGCCGCAAGTGCGCAGTGAAACTCAAAAAGGTCGCTTTGCCGTGCGCCGCGCACTGGCTGCGCAGGGCTACCAAGAGACCATTAACTTCAGCTTTGTCGAAGAGCGCTGGGAAACTGAGCTGGCAGGCAATACCAACCCGATCAAGCTGCTTAACCCGATTGCCAGCCAACTCAGCGTGATGCGCTCGTCTTTACTAGGTAGTTTGCTGCAAATTTTGAAGCACAACTTAGACCGTAAAGCCAGCCGTATTCGCATCTTCGAGCTGGGCCGCGTATTCATGCGCGATGATTCGGTCAAAACTAGCGATACGCAAGTGGCAGGCATTGCCCAGCCGCTGCGCATTGCGGGCCTGGCCTTTGGTGGTGCAGTGCAGCGCCAGTGGAGCGCTAAAGATACCGCTGCAGACTTTTTTGATGTGAAGGGTGATGTTGAAAACCTGCTCGCGCCGCTGCAAGCTACCTTCGTTGCTGCAGAGCACCCCGCCATGCACCCTGGCCGCTGCGCTAAGGTGATGGTCAATGGCAAAGAGATTGGCGTAATTGGCGAACTGCACCCGCGTTGGAAGCAGGGCTACGAGTTGCCGCAAGCGCCTGTGCTGTTTGAGCTAGATTTAGCCGCTGTGATGCAGCGCGACCTGCCAGCTGCCAAAGCCATTGCCAAGTTTCAAGACGTAGAGCGCGACATTGCCGTGATCGTGCGCGAGAGCGTAGGCCATGCCGCGCTGATGGCCGCTATTCACGCTGCGCCCACCAGCGGCTTGCTGCAAGACGCACTGCTGTTTGACGTGTACCGCCCTAAAGATGCGGGCGCAGGCATGGAACAAGGTGAGAAAAGCTTGGCTGTACGCTTGACCTTGGGTAGTGCAGATGCCACACTAACCGAAGCGCAAATTGAAGCCGCAGTGGCCTCTGTATTACTGCAGTTGCAAAACGATGTGGGCGGCCGCCTAAGGGCCTAACATGCCCAGTTGTATGCTAAATTTTATAATAAACAGGCGTTACAAGCCGTAGATACTGCTCAAGCAGCTATCGAATTAGGAGCAATTGATGGAATTTACCGTAGAAAGTCTTGAGACGCCAGCCTTGACCAAAGCGCAGTTGGCCGACTTGTTGTTCGAGCAAATTGGCCTGAACAAGCGTGAGTCTAAAGACATGATTGACGCATTTTTTGAATTGATTGCTAAAAGCGTCATTGACGGTACTGACGTCAAAATATCCAGTTTTGGTAATTTCCAAATCCGCACCAAAGCCCCGCGCCCAGGCCGCAACCCGCGTACGGGCGAAGCTATCCCTATCGACGCACGCCGCGTTGTGACCTTTCACGCCAGCCACAAACTTAAAGAGCAAATTCAGGGTTAGCCCAAGCCAGTTCAGTTCCAGTATTTCGGTTTTTCGCCAGCGTCGGCCAGCTGACCCGTCGGCAATTGCTCGCCACCCAGTTCCACCTTAATATCCTGCCGCCAAAGCGACACTTCAATGGCTTTGTCCAGCAAATGCATAAAGCCATGCGTCAAGTTGGCTTCTAGTGTCATGGTAAAGCTACGTGGCTTGGCTACATCGGGCAATTTTTCGCTAAACACTAACTTCATTTGACCACTGGGCATAGGCGTAATATTTACTTCGGTCACCAGCAGAGGTTCACCGCCCAGCGGTAGTTGGTTGGGCTGATTGTTAAACGGTGTTTTGAAATCTGATTTTTGTAAATGCTCTTGTTTTTTAAAATCAGACAGCATTTGTTGGGTAGCAGCATCTGATGTGGCTAGCGGCGAGATGTACTGCGATGAAATGCTGGCTTGTTGAGCCACATGCTGGGTAACCACCCGCGAAAAAAGCGGTGCAAAACCTAGCACCAGCCTACGCGTAAACCATAGGCGTAGCTCTGCTGCATCGGTTGTGTTGATACGTACCAAAATACGATCATGCTCTTGTAAATAATTAACACTGAGCTGGTGAATATGCATGGTTAGATTTTAAACGGTCAGTGCTTTTTAATTGGGGAAACCCTGATGACGATTTCAAGCTATTGTCTTACTATTTAATAATCTGTATTTAGCTAAAAATGAGGTCCACTATGAAAAAACTTTCTTTCCTTCGCAGCGCTGGTTTTTTAGGGAGCTTGACTGCTTTAGGTCTAGCCGCTACTTGTGCGGCCCAAGCCGGAGAAATCCGCGTTATGTGCTACCAAGATGGCGTCGAATGTGATGTGACAACTGAGCAAGCCAAGCGATTTGAAGCCGCCAACCCCGGCACCAAAGTCATAGTTGATATTGTTCCGTATAAAACTATCAACGAACAGTTACCTGTGCAGTTAGCGGCAGGCCAAGGCCCAGACATTGCACGGGTTACCGACTTAGGCGGCTTATCCAAATACTACCTAGACATTAGCGGCTTGGTCAAAGACGTTAAGTATTGGGAGGCAAATTTTGGCGCAACCTTGCCTTGGCTGCGCCCTTCGGCTGCGGACAAAGGTATCTACGGCTTTATGTCGCAATTAACGATGACCGGCCCATATGTCAACAAAACTTTGTTTGAACAAGCCAAAGTAGCACTGCCTGGCCCCAAAGCGACTTGGGACGAATGGGTAGAGGCGACGCGCAAGGTTGCTACCGCCACCCAGCTCAAGGCAGGCATGGCGTGGGACCGTTCAGGCCACCGCTTTGCAGGCCCTGCCATCAGCTATGGCGCCAAAATTTTGGATGCGCAAGGTAATTTGACTTTAGACGCAGGCTATAAAACCACCATCGGCAAATTTGTAGGCTGGCATAAAGACGGCGCGATGCTTAAAGAAGTATGGGGCGGCTCAGGTGGCTCGACCTACGCTAACTCAGTGGGAGAGTTTACTAACGGCCGCGTAGCGATGGTGTTGTCAGGCTCTTGGGCCATTAATAATCTGAACAAAGAAATCGGCAATAAATTTGACTGGGTGGCCGTGCCTAATCCGTGCGGCCCTGCGGCCTGCTCGGGCATTCCGGGCGGTGCTGCTTGGGTGGCGCTAAAGACCAGCAAGTCACCTAAAGAAGTGGCCGCTTTCATGGACTTTATTTCTAGTGAGGCTAGCTACACCGAATTTACCAGCAAGACTAATAATATTCCTGCGCACCAAGGCCTAGCTAAAAAGGGTGTTAGCTACACGGGTGCAGCACCGGCAGTCAGCGCTGCACTGGGCGTTTTTGGTAAAGGCGTTGGCAGCCTCACTACTGAGGCCTATGTATTCCAAGGCTATAAGTTCAACCGCGCCATCATGCTGCCTACCGTCACACGTGTTACGCAGGCGATTGTGGGCGAAATGTCAGTAGACGAGGCGATCAGCAAACTTAACGTTGACATGGTGGATGCAGTTAAGCAGGCCACTAAATAAATAAAACGAAAAAAATAGCTTTCTAAAGGTTCATCCTTGGCTTCTCACCACGGGGCGGGCAGTTTGTCCGCCCGTTTTATTTCTGCTGTGCTGGCTTTTGCTTTCAACCTGGCCGAGCCAGTGTTCAAGCTAGGCCAAAAATATCTTGGCATATCGCGGCTGGCTTGGTTGTTTGTGGGACCCAATTTACTGGTGTTCGGCCTGTTTACGTTTTTGCCGATACTGATTAACTTGATCTATGCCGTGACAGGTGGCGTAAAGCTGATGCCATTTGATCGGCCCTATGTGGGTGCTGAGAACTTCAGTATTTTGCTGGAGTGTCGCAATTACTTTGACATTCAAACCTGCCGTAAAGATATTTTTTGGCGATCTATTCTTAACACGGTGAAGTTCAGTGTTATCCAAGTCCTGCTGATGGTGTTTTTTTCCCTGATGACGGCGTTGATTCTGAATCGCAAAATTATCGGACGTGGATTTTGGCGTGGTGTGTTCTTTTATCCGGTGCTGCTATCGCCTGTTGTCGTAGCGCTAATCTGGAAGTGGTTATTGCAAAGCCAAGGCGTATTTAATGCGGGTTTAGTGGCTGCTGGCTGGCAGCCTGTAGACTGGCTGACCACGGCTAACTGGGCTTTCTTTTGGACAGTGTTTGTGTCTATCTGGGCGCACATGGGTTTTTACACGCTAATTTTGTTGGCAGGATTGCAGGCAATACCCAAAGATATGTATGAAGCCGCAGAAATGGATGCTGCCTCGCCGTGGCGTACTCTGCGTCGCATCACACTGCCTCTACTGATGCCTAATCTGATTGTGGTGCTGGTACTGGCGATGATTCGTGCGGTGCAGATTTTCGACGAAGTCTTTGTGCTCACTGGCGGCGGGCCAGGTTCTGCCACGACGTTTATTGTGCAGTTCATATATCAGACCGGTTTTGCTGAGCAAATACATTTATACGGCTTAGCGGCTGCAGCATCGTTGATATTGGCGCTAGGACTGGTGCTGCTTACTTTGGTGCAGCTTAAGTTAACCAAGGCTGGTCAAGCGGGCCAACGGGCTAAGTAAAAACGCTATGCGACGCCTTATTCAATTTTTTACCAAAACCCACGGGCGCGGCAAGCTGGACTGGACGGATTATGTGTCCTATCTGTATTTGCTGGTGGGCTTGTTCACCATGTTTGCACCGATTGTGTGGCTGGTGATGTCGTCTTTTAAAACAGAAAGCGCTATCGGCCAGTTTCCCCCTACATTTTTGCCCTACACCCAAAAATCAGTCAGCGTGCTGGGCCACGAGAAACCGTTGCCGCTGTACCTTACACGCGTTACTGGTAGCAATGGCGTAGTTGTACAGCGTGAGATGGCGCAGGTCATGCGTCTTGGCATCATGGCGACGATGCTAGACCCAGCTAAGCCAGAGCAGGGCACTATGCAAGTCAATATCAATGATCGCAAGCCAGTTAACGAGTTGAAGTTCGCTTTCGCCAACTACACCGAGGTGTTTGGTAAATTTAGCTTTGGTCTGTATTTGTTTAACAGTGTATTCATCACCGTGGTGGCCACCCTGCTCACATTGTTGATTAATTCGATGGCGGCGTTTGCGCTGTCAAAGTACCAGTTTCGCGGCCAAAAAGTGGTGTTTGGGTTAATCATTGCTACGCTGATGATTCCACCTACTATTATTCTTGTGCCTGTATTTTTAGTGATCAATAGCGTGGGGCTTTTAAACAGTTTGTGGGGCGTGATATTGCCCGCTATAGCCACACCCACAGGTGTTTTCTTGCTGCGCCAATATATGCTGACTATTCCTGATGAGCTGCTAGAGGCTGCCCGCATGGACCACGCCAGTGAGTGGCGCATTTACTGGCGCATCATTCTTCCGTTGGCGGCACCTGCTTTGGCGGTATTAGCTATCTTCTCGGTGATGTGGCGCTGGAATGATTTTTTATTGCCATTGATTGTGCTATCCAAGTCAGAATTTTTTACACTGCAGCTTGCGCTGAACTCTTTTCAGGGCGAGCTCAATACCCAATGGCATTACCTGCTGGCTATGACGGTTATCACTTTAATTCCCATCACATTGGTGTTTGCTTTTTTGCAAAAATACATTACCACGGGCATTGCCAATGCAGGTGTGAAGTAAGCTTAAATTAGAATTTTCCATGAGCACACTTGAACTTCAATCTATTGTTAAATCGTTTGACGGTACCGCTGTGATCCAAGGTGTTAACCTATCGGCTGCACATGGCGAGTTTGTCGTTTTTGTGGGGCCTTCAGGCTGCGGAAAATCCACACTCTTGCGCATCATCGCAGGGCTAGAGTCCCCTACATCAGGGCAGGTGGTGATTGACAGACAAGTGGTTAATAATATCTCAGCAGCTCATCGCGGTTGCGCTATGGTGTTTCAGTCGTATGCCTTGTACCCTCATATGACGGTGTACGCCAATATGGCATTTGGATTGGAAAACCTGGGCATCGAGAAATCAGTCGTTCAGCAAAAAGTTAACCTAGCGGCCAACTTACTGCGATTAGGGGGATTGCTAGAGCGCAAACCTACGCAACTCTCAGGCGGGCAACGCCAGCGGGTAGCCATTGGCCGCGCCATCGTGCGCGAGCCCAAGCTATTTTTGTTTGATGAACCCTTGTCTAACTTGGATGCAGAGCTGCGTGTATCTATGCGTGCGGAGCTGAGAGATCTGCATGCCCGACTGGGCGCTACGATGATTTATGTAACCCACGACCAAGTTGAGGCCATGACTTTAGCCGACAAAATTGTGGTGCTGCGCGCGGGCCGGATTGAGCAAATAGGCTCTCCCAGTGAGTTGTATGAGCGACCACTCAATACTTTTGTCGCGGGCTTTATCGGCAGCCCTCGGATGAATCTGATACCGCGCGCCGCGCTAGTGGCCTTGCCTGATGTGTTGTCGAAGTTTCCTGCGCAAACACAACTAATTGGCGCTCGCCCCGAGCATCTGTCAGTGCAAATACCGCAAGGCGGCGGCACAGAGCTGACAGTCCACCAAGCCGAATATATGGGTGCCACCAGTTTGCTACAAGGCACATTAGACGACGGAACGCGCATAGAAGTTTTGATGCAGCAAGCCCTGAACTTGCAAAAAGGCGCGCGAATGGAGCTTGTGCTAGCCACAGACCGGTTGCATGGTTTTGATGCACAAGGTCTGCGCGTTGCACAGCATTGAACTATGAAAGCTTTACAAGTTATCAGCGCCCAAGTACATGAAGTCGCGGCGGTATGCCAAACCTCTGAAGGCGCGGAGTTGACAGTACGTTTTTTAGCACCTTCGCTAGCACGCGTTAGCTTGCGACCAGCACACGGCTACAAAGAGCCACGCACTTGGGCTATATGTCCGCTGCAAGATAATGCCAATCTGCAGGGTGAGCATGATGTACCTTGGCAGGGTAGGGCACGCGAAAGTTTAGATGGTTTTGACTTGCCTACCGTAGAAGCGACAAGCACGCGCAGCAGCGACGGCGTTGTAAACAGCATTGCACTAAGCACATCGCACCTCACAGTGGCTGTGCAGATGCACCCTTTGCGTTTAAGCTGGTTCGATGCCTCTACCAATGCAACTATTTTCGCAGACCGCGACATGGCCGCCTACATGAATCAGTCTCGTACAGGCGCAGTGCGGCACTATCTGCAACGAGACACGCAAGACCGTGTCTATGGCCTGGGTGACAAGACTGGCCCACTCGATTTGTCGGGTAGACGCCTGCGTACTGCAGCTATGGATTCTTTGGGTTACGACCCTGAGCATGGGGATCCGCTCTACAAACATTGGCCTTTTACCCTGTCGTGCACCGCCAGTGGCCACTGGGTGGGCATGTACTACGACACGCTAGCCAATTGCACGTTCGACTTGGGGTGTGAGCATGATAACTACTATGGTTTTTATCGATATGTAGATATTGACGATGGTGATTTGGACTATTACGTGATGGTGGGTGACAGCCCAGCGCAGGTTATTGCGCAGTGGATGCAGTTAATAGGCGGTACACGTTTACCACCGCGTTGGTCATTGGGCTACGCGCAAACTGCGATGGGGCTTGCTGATGCACCAGATGCGCAGCACCAGCTAGACAAATTTATCGACCTGGCTGCCTCGCACGCTGTACCTATTTCAGCCTTTCACTACGGGTCTGGCTATTCCTCTAGGGGCAAAAGACGTTATGTATTTACCTGGAACCAAGGCAAGTTTCCTGACCCGCAAAGCTTGAATGCAAAGTTTAAAAAAAACGGCATGCATTTGGTGGCCAACATTAAACCCTGTTTGCTAGATGACCATCCTGCATACGACGCGGTCGCCGCAGCGGGTGGTTTTATTCAAAGCAAAAGCTCACTTAAGCCCGTACTTGAACCCTTTTGGGATGGTGCAGGTTCGCATTTAGACTTTACCAATCCCGCTGCGATAGCTTGGTGGCAAGCTAATTTAACTAGCCAAGTGCTTAACTACGGGATTGATGTAGGTTGGAATGACAACAATGAGTATGCCGTTTTAGATGAAGATGCTGCCTCCAACGGGTTTGGTTTACCCATTCCTATGCACCGTTCACGCGCACTACACGCATTGCTCATGACGCGGGCTACATTACAAGCGCAGCAAAAATTTGCAGCTGAAAATCAACGCAGTGATGGCGTGTTTACAGTCACACGGGCAGGGTCACCCGGCATACAGCGCTATGCACAAACTTGGTCAGGTGACAACACCACCAGCTGGCGCACCTTGCGCTGGAATATTCGTACGGGCTTGCAAATGAGCTTGTCGGGCATGTTTAACATGGGGCATGACGTGGGTGGTTTCCATGGGCCTGTGCCAGAGCCTGAGTTATTTTTGCGGTGGGTACAAGCCAGCTGCCTTAATCCACGCATGGTGATGAATTCTTGGAAAGAGGGCGGCGTATCTAACGTGCCTTGGATGCACCCTAGCGTGACCCAAGATGTCATCCAAGCCATCACGCTGCGTTACCGATTGATGCCGTATTTGTGGTCTTTGTTTGAGCGGGCAAGTGCCCAACACCAGCCTATTTTGCGGCCCACTTTCTACGACTTCCCTGATGACAACGAATGCTACAAAGATAGCGACGACTTTATGGTAGGCGAGTCTTTGTTAATGGCCCCTGTGGTGGAGCAAGGCCAAACTCAACGCAGCGTTTATCTGCCTGCATTAGCCACTGCCGATAATACTTGGTATGATATTGTTACAGGCCAGTCCTATGTAGCAGGGCAGCACCATGTTGTCGATGTGGCTTGGTCTAGCCTGCCGCTGTTCGTCAAAAGTGGCTCGCGTATACCTGTAGCGCATGCTGTTCCGGGCCAGCGCGCTGCGCACGATGACCCTACTTTGCAAGTGCTGCAGTTTGGTTTGTAGGCAGCGGGCTATCCAGGGGGATACTGCCAAACTTATGCCTTGCGTAGAACAAGGGTTGCTTGGTTACATCAGTGTTCATACCAAAGCTGAGCACGCGGCCCAACATGATATTGTGGTCGCCCGCAGGGATGGCGTGGTCTAACGCGCAGTCAAACCAGGCCAGTGCACCCACAATACGTGGACGGTGATCGCCCAAGCGAATAACATCTAAAGCTGCAAACCGTTCTGCTTGCGTACCGCGTGTGAACTGCATGGCCAAGTGTTGTTGGTCACCGCTTAGGATATTCACCGTATAGCCTTTAGCTGTTGCAAAGGCGTGCTGGCTGGATGAGCTGGTACGAATAGACCACAGCACCATGGCGGGGTCTAGTGACACGGTGTTAAAAGAATTGCAGGTCATCCCCCAATCTTGCCCCTCGTGGTGGGTGGTAATCACGGTCACCCCCGTGCAAAAGCATGACATCGCATCTTTGATATTCATCATGCTACCTCGCCTCCAACGGCATGCTCTAGTAGCTCAAACCAAACTTCGCGTGGCATGTCAACCTTAAATGCATCAGCCAGCTTGGCAATGCGTGCAAGGTTGTTGGTGCCCATCACAGGTAATATGCGTGCAGGGTGCGCCAGCAGCCAAGCGACCGCAACAGCATCCATGCTCACATTAAATTGGTTGGCTATGCGTTGCAATGCGGGCCTTAGCCGGTTGGCTGCTGGGTTGTCATTAAACAGTTTGCCACCCGCTAAGGGCGACCAGGCCATGGGCGGTGCCTTAAATTGCTGCGCTTGGGCTAAAGAGCCGTCGGTCAGTGCATCTGTCGCCAATAAATTGATTTCAATTTGATTAGTCACTAAAGGGCTTTGCATGCTAGCCTGCAGCAAAGACCAGTCCCATGGCTTGAAGTTGGACACGCCCACTGCGCGAATTTTTCCAGCCTTCACTAATGCATCTAAGCATGCGCCTGTATTGTCAGCATGCATAAACGGGTCGGGGCGGTGCAGTAGCAGCACGTCGATAGCATCTATGCCCAGACGCTGTAGCGATGCGTCGACAGACGCGCGAATATGCTCTGGTGAAGTGTCGTAATGCTTGGTGGTGCGCAGTGGATACTTATCGCTTTTAAGCATAATGTCGCACTTAGTGACGATTTGGATTTTTTGCTTGATTGACGGGTCTAGCTTAAGTGCTGCTCCAAACAGGCTCTCGCAACTGTAGTTGCCGTAGATGTCTGCATGGTCAAAGCTGGTGATGCCAATGTCAAGGCAAGCGTGAATTTTTGCCAGTGCTTCTTTAGGCGAATTGTCAGTGCCTTCATTCATACGCCAAGCACCGTAGACGATGCGGCTGAACGGTGCAATAGACGGGTGGAGTTCAATGGTTTGCATTATGTGCGCTGGATTATGTACGTTGGCCTGTGCCAAGTGGGGTTGCGGGTGTAGTGGCCGGAATGCGGCCATACACCTGGGGTAGAGAGCAAGTTTTAAGATGTGGAAGTACTTTAGCGCCAAAAATCTCACATTCGTTCAAGTGAGGATAACCCGAAAATATAAAAGCACGAATGCCCATTTTTTGGTATTGCTCAATTTTGCACATTACTTGGTCTACGCTGCCCACCAGCGCCGCGCCGCAGCCAGATCTGGCGCGGCCCACCCCTGTCCACACATGGGGTTCGATATAGCCCGCCTCGTCGGCTAACTCGCGGTTGTTGGCTTGTATGGAGACACCAAAATTTTTGGCGTCTTGTGCTCGCTCGCGGATTTTACGGCCCACATCGTCGTCTAGCTGGCTCACCAAATCTTCGGCGTAGTCGCGGGCTTCGGCTTCGGTGTCGCGCACTATCATGTGGATGCGCAAGCCATAGTCAATCGCGCGGCCATAGGCTTGGGCGCGTGCATGCACTACGCGCATGCGCTGGGCTAATTGATCCTCAGCCTCAGGCCACATCAGGTAAACATCGCAATGCTCTGCACATAAATTAACCGCATCAGGAGAATAGCCGCCAAAGTACAAAAGCGGCCCGCCATTTTGCTGGTACGGTTTGACGGGCGCTGTCGACAGGTCTTTAAAGTTGTAAACCTTACCAGCGTAGTTAATCTCGTCTTGTGTCCAAGCCTGCTTTAGAATTTCTACAACCTCTTTAGACCGCTGGTAACGGTGCTCGTTGCTGGCTACCTCCCCGGGGAAGTCTGACGATATGACATTCAGAGTTAAGCGGCCTTTGAGCATGTGGTCCAGCGTAGCCACTGTTCTAGCCAGCATTATGGGTTGCATCTCGCCACAGCGTATGGCGCCTAGCAAGTTGATATTTTCAGTCAGGGGCGCCATGGCGGCCACAAAACTTAAGGTGTCTTGCCCTACTTGGTACGATGAAGGGCACAGGATATTGCGAAAACTCAAGCGATCAGCTGCCTGAACAATACGGCTAGTATTCTCAAAACTGCTGCGCAAATTTCCATCGGGCACACCCAAGTAGCGATAGTCGTCAGAGCACAAAGGCGCAAACCAAGAAATCTCAGCGGCATCTAGTTCTTGGCTTTTAACCGGGACCACAGTATCGTGAATTTTTTGCATCATATAACTATATCAATAGTAAATGAATTATACAATTCATTTACGCGTTGACTACAATCTGACTATGCTGCAAAAAGTTGCTCCTACAACCTCTATATCTTTGCCTTTGTACGTCCAAATCAGTGAATTACTCACGCGTGAAATTGCGGCTGGGCACTGGGTAGATGGTGACAGGCTGCCGCCAGAGGCCGAACTAGCGAGCACTCTGAACGTCGCCGTAGGTACATTGCGCAAAGCCCTAAGCGAACTGGACAGCCGAGGGCTGCTAGAGCGCAGGCAAGGCTCGGGTACCTACGTAAAGCCAAAATTGCCCGCACAATTACTGGAAAAAAATGCACCTAGAGACAAAAGTATTTACGAGTTTTTTCGACTGGAGCTAGTGCGTGGCGGTGGCCTGCCGACAGCGGCAGTTATTGATTTTCAAAAGATAGCCAAACCTGATTTTTGCCCTGATTTCGCCTCATCTGCCATTCAATTCAAATCACATGCACAGGCTAGCTGCTACCGCGTGCGTCGACTACGCTCGTTAAATAGTATTCCCGTAGCCATTGAAGAAATTTACTTTGATGCACGACATGCACCGCAACTGATGCTAGAAGATATAGGCGAAGCCTTGTACCTGTTTTACCAGCAACGCCTGGGTTTTTGGATATCGCATACCGAAGACCGCATAGGTGCATTCGCTGTGCCAGACTGGGCACCTGCGATGTTTGCGCCTAAGGCAGGGCAAGTCTGCCCGCGTATAGAGCGCATATCTTGGTCGGGTAAAAATACGGTGGAAGAATATTCCATTACCTGGACGGACCCAGAGCGTTGCCGTTACGTTAATCGGCTGAAATAACTGCTTCTTTAAGTGCAAATTAAAGCTAAAGGATTTATCAATGAATAACGCCACTGTTCGGTACGGATTTATTGGCTGCGGCATGATGGGGCAAGAACATTTGCGCAACCTTGCTTTGATCGACGGCAACCAGGTGGTGGCACTATTTGAGCCCGATGCCGCTATGAAAGCGCAGTCAGCCAGCCTAGCACCGCAGGCGCAGTGGTGTGACACATTGGACAGCCTGCTCGCACGCAACGATATTGACGCGTGGGTGATTACCAGCCCTAACCATTACCATGCCGCGCAACTGGCGCACATTGCACGGGTGAACCCCCAGCCCATTCTGGTAGAGAAGCCAGCCTGCACAGACCTGGCTGGCGTGGCTGTGCTGCGTGCATTGGCCGCCAGTTACCCCGCACCTATTTGGACTGCGATGGAATATCGCTACATGCCGCCGATTGCCAAGATGATTCAAGAGGCGCATCGCCAGCATTACACAGGCAAGGTAGTGATGCTCAGCATTCGCGAGCACCGTTACCCCTTTCTGACCAAGGTAGGCGACTGGAACCGATTTACGCGCAATACTGGCGGCACATTGGTAGAAAAATGCTGCCACTTTTTTGACCTGATGCGCCATATGATGCAGGCTGACCCAGTGCGAGTGTTTGGCTCGGGCGGGCAAAACTATAACCATTTGGCGGAATCTTACGAAGGCGAAGCGCCCGATATTTTGGACAACGCTTTTGTCGTGTTAGATTTTCCCGAGGGCCGCCGCGCCATGCTGGATTTGTGTATGTTTGCAGAAGGTGCACGCTACCAAGAAGAAATTTGTGCTGTGGGCCCATCAGGCAAGCTGGAGTGCAAAATACCCGGCCCCTGGCGCTTTTGGCCTGCCGAGCTGGGTGATACGCCCGTAGCGCAAATGATAGTAAGCCAACGCCACATAACAGGACCCGAGGGTTGGACCAACAGCCCACGCATACAGGCGCAAGCACCACAGTCCATGGACATCCCAGTAGACCCAGCTCTGCTGGCCGCTGGCGACCATAACGGATCTACTTTTTACCAGCACCAGAAGTTTTTTGACATGGTGCGTGCGTTCAAAACGGGCCAGCAAATTAAGCCTGAGGTGACATTGACCGACGGTATTCAAGCGGTGTTAATTGGCCTGGCCGCGCAGCATGCCATTCAAACGGGCCAATCCGTCAGCCTAGTGGAGGGTGACTACGCTTTGTAAACGGATGATTCAGCGCGTGGACACTGCGATTGCGGGTGCAAGCAAGGGTGCAGATGTAAATCACAGGTGGTGCAGACTTGACATGCATCAACACCCGCTAGCTGCAGTGACTTGAAAATCAACACAACAGCCCAAGCTGCACATTAATCTGGAGATTTTCATGCGACTCGATAAATTAACCACCAAATTCCAAGAGGCCTTGGCTGATGCGCAAAGCATGGCGCTAGGTAACGACAACGCCTACATTGAGCCCGCCCACGTGCTGGCTGCCATGCTGCGCCAAGACGATGGCCCACGCGCGTTGCTAGAGCGTGCGGGCGTTAACGTAGCCAGCCTGCAACTGGCAGCAGACGCAGCAGTCAAGCGGCTGCCCAGCGTGCAGGGCCAAGACCAAGTCACCGTGGGGCGCGACTTGGCATCATTAATTCAAGGGGCCGAGAAAGAAAGCATTAAACGCGGTGACCAGTTTATTGCTGGAGAATTGTTCTTCTTGGCACTGGCCGATGGCAAGCAAGATATTGCCAAAACTGCCAAAGACCAAGGGTTAAGTCGCAAAAGTCTAGAAGCCGCTATCACCGCAGTGCGCGGTGGCCAAGCTGTAGACAGTGCCGACGCCGAAGACCAGCGCGAGTCGCTCAAAAAATACTGCATGGATTTGACCGAGCGCGCCCGCCAAGGCAAGCTAGACCCTGTGATAGGCCGCGACGACGAGATTCGCCGTGCTATCCAAGTATTGCAGCGCCGCACCAAAAACAACCCCGTGCTGATAGGTGAGCCCGGCGTAGGCAAAACGGCGATTGTCGAAGGCCTAGCGCAACGTATTGTGGCAGGCGAAGTGCCTGAATCGCTGAAAGGCAAGCGAGTTTTATCGCTCGACATGGCCGCACTTTTAGCCGGTGCCAAATTTAGAGGCGAGTTTGAAGAGCGCCTAAAAAATGTGCTGAAAGACTTGGCCAAAGACGAAGGCCAAACCATTGTGTTTATTGACGAGCTGCACACCATGGTGGGCGCAGGCAAGGCCGAGGGCGCGATGGATGCGGGCAACATGCTAAAGCCCGCGCTGGCCCGTGGTGAACTGCACTGCGTGGGTGCCACCACGCTGGATGAATACCGAAAATACATCGAGAAAGATGCTGCGCTAGAGCGGCGTTTTCAAAAGATCTTGGTCGGCGAACCCACGGTCGAGGCCACCATTGCCATCCTGCGCGGCCTGCAAGAAAAATACGAAGTGCACCATGGTGTAGAAATTACCGATCCGGCCATCGTCGCTGCTGCAGAACTGAGCCACCGCTACATTACCGACCGCTTTTTGCCTGACAAAGCGATTGACTTGATCGACGAGGCGGCTGCCAAAGTCAAAATAGAAATCGACTCCAAGCCCGAGGTGATGGACAAGCTAGACCGCCGCATTATTCAACTAAAAATTGAGCGCGAAGCGGTGAAACGCGAGAAAGATGAATCGTCTAAAAAACGCTTTGATTTGATCGAACTAGAAATCGTCAAACTGCAAAAAGAAGCCGCTGACCTGGACGAGATTTGGAAGTCTGAAAAAGCCCAAGCCCAAGGCAGCGCCCACATCAAAGAAGCCATGGACAAGCTGCGTTTTCAGATCGAAGAACTCACCCGTAAAGGCGATTTTAACGCTGTGGCCGAGCTGCAATACGGCAAACTGCCCGAGCTAGAAAAGCAATACAAAGACGCGCAGGCCAAAGAAGACACAAAGAACAAAACCGCCAAAGCCGAAGGCCGCCCCACACTGCTGCGCACGCAGGTGGGCGCAGAAGAAATTGCCGAGGTAGTGGCCCGCGCCACAGGCATACCCGTAGCCAAGCTGTTGCAAGGCGAGCGCGACAAACTGCTGGTGATGGAGGACAAACTGCGCGAACGCGTGGTGGGCCAGGCGGAGGCCATGACGGCCATAGCCAACGCCATTCGCCGCTCACGCGCAGGATTGAGCGACCCGAATCGCCCTACAGGCAGCTTCCTTTTTCTGGGCCCCACGGGTGTGGGAAAAACCGAGCTGTGCAAGGCACTGGCAGGATTTTTGTTTGACAGCGAGGACCATTTGATTCGCATCGACATGAGCGAGTTTATGGAAAAGCATAGCGTCGCACGCATGATTGGCGCGCCCCCTGGCTATGTAGGCTATGAAGAAGGCGGCTACTTGACAGAGGCCGTGCGCCGCAAACCCTACAGCGTGGTGCTGCTAGACGAGATAGAAAAAGCCCACCCCGATGTGTTTAGCATACTGTTGCAGGTGCTAGACGATGGGCGGCTGACCGATGGCCAGGGCCGCACGGTAGACTTTAAAAACACCGTGATTGTAATGACCAGTAATATCGGCTCGCCCATCATCCAGTCGATGGTGGGCAAGCCGTATGAAGAGATGAAAGAAGCTGTGTGGGACGAGCTAAAAAATCACTTTCGACCTGAGTTTTTAAACCGCATTGACGAAACAGTAGTCTTCCACGCGCTAGATGCAAAGAATATTGAGCAGATTGCCAAAATTCAGCTGAAAACATTGACTCAGCGCCTAGAAAAGATGGACTTAGGCTTAGACGTATCGCCGCAAGCACTGGCCGAGCTGGCCAAGGTGGGGTTTGACCCGGTGTTTGGCGCGCGGCCATTGAAGCGCGCTATTCAACAGCGTATTGAAAACCCACTGTCAACGCTGATTTTGCAGGGTAAATTCTTGCCTAAAAGCACTATCTCGGTAGGCGTAGACCCTATTCACGCGCCGGGTGTGTTTAAGTTTACCGGGCAGTCTGAGGGCAGCGCTGCCCCCGTAGCGGCGTAACTCGTAACCAAGCGCACAACATCAACTTGCACTGCATGGGCGATAAAAACGCGTTAGCATTCATTTATGGATATTATTTTTAAGTTTTTGGTGCGCGCGCTGCTGCTGGTAGTAGGCCTAGTGTTTGCCGCCAGTCTCATCATAGTCATGCTGGTATTGCTAGTGCTGTGGAGCCTTCGCGCGGTGTGGTGCAAGCTGACGGGACAGCCTGTCAACCCATTCGTCATGCGCATGAACCCACGCGCAGGGTTTGAAAGTGTGCTGCGTCCAAGGGCTGATCGCAGTGAGAGTTCTAGCGATGCGTCAGCGTCTAAACCGCAGCGCAGTGGGATGGACGATGTGACGGATGTGCAGATTAAGCGTTAGATCATTGCTATTGATTACGTAGCTGGTTGAGCAGGATTTACTTGGGTTACTGGCCTATTTCGTTGTTAAAAAGACCATTTGAAGTGCTTTGTAAGTGTCTTTCAGCTGTATAGGCTTAATACTGAGTTCGTTGTTCTAGTACGCGCACTGCTGCGGTCAGTCCCATGCCAAACGGACCTGCTGCCCTATATTGTTTGTCATAGGACGCACGCCACAACAGCACGCTTGTACAGAGCTGGGGTTTTGCTCGGTGATGGTCACTGTAAGTAGTCGTCCCTGAGAAACCCCGCAAACCCAACATCCATGCGGGTCAGCGGCGTATGCAGTGGTATGAATATTGCAAGGTTTAAGTCCATATTCACCTTAAACCTTGCAAATTTATGGCCCTACGAGAAATCACCCACGAAGCTGAAATAGACCTGTTTCGCCAAGAGCTGGTCAACTTGGTAGACCTGCGCCACGCGCTGTGCGTGCTGGCTGGCAAGATCGACTGGGCTGCCTGCGAGAGGCAATTTGGCGGCTTGTACGCAGCAGGCATTGGCCGCCCAGGCCACCCCATCCGCTTGATGGTGGGCTTGCAGCTGCTCAAGTACCTGCGCAACATCAGCGACGAAGAAGTCGTTGCCGCTTGGCCCGAGAACCCCTATTGGCAATACTTCTGCGGTGAGCAGTACTTCTGCCATGATGTGCCCATCGATCCCAGCCTGATGACGCTGTTTCGCCACCGTATTGGCGCCCAGGGTTGTGAATTCATCTTGGGCCTGACCGTGCAAACGGGCCTGGCCACCCAGACGATTACAGGCTCCTCTTTGGCCGTGGTCAACGTGGACACCACGGTGCAAGACAAAGCCGTGGCTTTTCCCACCGATGCGCGGCTACTGAACAAAGCGCGCAAGTCGCTAGTCAAACTGGCCACCCAGTGCGGCATTACGCTGCGCCAGCCCTACACCTTCAAAGGTCAAGAGGCCTTTGCCCAGTCAGCGCGCTACGCCCACGCCCGCCAGTTCAACCGCGCCGCCGCCCAAACCAAGAAGCTGCGCACCTTGCTGGGACGGGTGATCCGGGACACCCAGCGCAAGAGTGAGCGCATGACGCTACCTGCCAAGGCGCAAACGCGCCTGGCTAAGCTGTTGGCCGTGGCCAACCGTATCCACAGCCAGCCACGTGTGCGCAAGGAAGGTGACGCACCCAAGGTCTACAGCGTGCATGCCCCCGAGGTGGAGTGCATCGCCAAGGGCAAAGTCCACAAGAAGTACGAGTTTGGAGTCAAGGTGGGGCTGGTGACGACGAACAAGGAATCGTTTGTCTTGGCGGCAGCTTCATTGCCCGGCAATCCGTATGACGGGCATACGCTGCAAGCGTGCCTAGACCAAGCCCAGCGCACCAGTGGGGTGGCGGCCACGCAGGTATTTGTGGACAAGGGCTACAAAGGGCACGGCTGCAGTACCGAGACTTGCAAGGTGTTTATCTCGGGGGCCAAGCGGGGCATCACGCCAGCGATCCACAAGCGCTTGAAACGGCGCAATGCCATTGAACCAGTGATTGGGCACATGAAGTCGGACGGCAGACTTGCGCGTAACTTTCTCAAAGGCAGCCACGGGGATGCGGTCAACGCACTGCTGTGCGCTGCGGCCCACAATTTGCGCAAGATTCTCAATAAGCTGCGGCTTTTTTGGGCCGCATGGATGCGCGCTTGGGTGCAGCCGCTACACGACTTTGGCAAGGTCAATGCGCTTGGCTTACTTTTACGGGCCTTGAATCCTCTATCGAAGGTGCATCAATTCGCTTTGAATTGAAAAACGGGGTTTCTCAGGGACGACTA
>JAYSWJ010000263.1:0-50125 GCA_043718065.1 Polaromonas sp. | reverse complement strand
AATTAAGCGCGGGCTGTTCACCGAGAAAGTGTCCAACCCAATATAAGCGCGGCAACGTGCGGTGTGCCTATGACAAACAATAAAGGGCCGCAGGTCCGTTGGGCATGGGCATACCGTGCGGTGCTGTGTGACCGCGAGGTACTAGAACAGTAAAAGGCCAACGAGCGCAACAACGCTGCACTACCGCGAAGATGTCAGGGCAGTAAAAGGCCCCATGTACCGAACGATGCAGCACAACCGCAAGGTGCCAAGACAGCAACGAAACGCCCTCTTAAGTAAACCCCCGCCTACAATCATTACTACAAAGATAACAAACCAACCACCGCCACTATGAACTCCCTGGATCTCCTAGGCCTAGTAGCCACCTGCTTTACCACATCGTCCTTTGTGCCCCAGGTGTGGCGCATCTGGAAAACGCGTGACGTGTCAGCCATCTCGCTGCCCAGCTACCTCATCATCACCGTAGGCCTGGCGCTGTGGCTGGCGTACGGCTTGCTGCGGTCAGACCTGCCGCTGATAGTGGCTAATTCGGTTATGGTGGTGCTGACCGGTGCCATTACCGTGATGAAAATTCGCTTTAGCCGATAGCGCTGGTGACCCTGCTATGACCGACTTGGCACCGCGCGTTTTCGTCTTGGGTAACTTTGTCCAAGCCTGCTGCTGGCATGTGCCGCGCCTGCCGCTGCCCGGTGAGACGCTGGTGGCCACCGGCTTGCATATTGAGCCAGGGGGCAAAGGGCTGAATGTAGCCGTGTGCTTGCAGCGGCTAGGCCTGCAGGTAGACACGTTGATAGGCTGCGGCAACGACGCGGCGGGCGACCAGCTGCTGGTGCTGCTGCAGCGCGAAGGCATTGGCACGCAGCATGTGGTGCGACTGGCAGGCGCGTCAGGCTACGGGTCGGGCTGGATTGGGGCCGATGGGCACAACGCCATAGCCGTGTACCCCGGTGCCAACCTGCTGCTGACCGCCGGGCACGCGCGCCAAGCTGCGGCAGACATAGCGCAGGCGCAGCTGGTGTACGGCCAGTTTGAAACGTCCATCGCTGCGGTGGAGATAGCCTTTGCCATCGCGCAGGCACACGGCGTGCCCACGGTGCTGAACCCGTCACCTTGGCAGCCGCCCAACACCGCGCTGCGCAGCCACACGCACACCTTGATCGTTAACGAAACCGAGGCGCAGGCCCTGCTGGCCTTGCCTGCGCCGCCGGCAGGCAGCCCCGCCCAGTGTGCCGCCAGCCTACAAGCGCCGCTGCCCGCACTGTGGACCGCGTGGCCAGCGCTGCAGCAGCTGGTGGTAACACTGGGCGCGCAGGGCAGCTTGGCGTGGACGCGGCCTGTGGAGCTAAAAGTGCTGGCAAAAGCAAAGATTAAGGCGGTGGCAGTGGCACAACCCGTTACCGCACCCACCATTGCAACCCTGACGACACCACTGACCACGCCCCTGATTAGGCCAACCATTACACCAGTCTCTACGTCAATCACTAGGCCGATTACCACACCAGTGCCTACGCCGTGCTGGCACGCCCCAGCGCACACCATTGCAGCGCCAGACACCGTAGGTGCAGGCGACGCCTTTGCCAGCGGCTACTGCGCCGCGCTCATGGCGGGCCACAGCGTGCCCACCGCGCTGCAATGGGGCAACGCCTGCGGTGCGCAGGTAGCGTCTAGCATAGGCGTGCTGGGCGCGCTGCCAGATGCACGCATGTTGCAGCAATGGTTAGCACGGCCCGATGCGCCGCAGACTGTTCCAATGGCATTTTTTTAAGTCATTTAGCCCAGTAACCCAAGTAAATACTGCTCAACCAGCTATTTAATTGATAGTAAAAATGCTTCTGGAATAATTTCTCTTCGTTCGCCCTGAGCTTGTCGCAGGGCGTGCGGGCTGTTCAAACCAAGCAAAGAACAATGTGACGAGTCGGGTCCGTCTCGATGAAAAATACTACGACAGGCGCGCGGTGCAAAAGCAAGCCTAACAACCATCAATATTCGCGCGTGTTTTCGGAGTATTTTTCGCGAAAGAGATGCCCGGCTCGAGTTCAGCTTTCCGGCGCGTAAAAAATACCAGCTCTCCGGCGATACAGTTAGCTCAAAGTACCGACTCTCCGGTGCGCACGCTAATCGAGCAACCAGATCACCAGCGCGCAACAAAAACTGACTGCGACCACCAGACACCTCCAAGACGTAGCAGCGCCATCAGGTTTGCAGCATCAACTTATACACATACGCGTCACCGCGAAAAGTGCCCTCTACGTATTCCACCAGTTGCGCGTCCACAGCGTAGGTTTTGCGCTTCATCAGTAGGCACGGCTGCGGCGCGGCAAAGCTAAAAGTGCTGGTTTCAGCGGCGCTGCTTTGCACAGCTTCGATGGTTTGCTCTGCATGGCCTAGGGTGACCCCGCAGGCTTGCTGTATGGTGGCGTAGGCCGACCCCTGCGCGTCCCAAGTTGCCAGGCGGGGCATCAGCGTTAGGTCGTACCAGGCTACCTCGCGCGTCATGGGCACGCCGTCGGCCAAGCGCACCCGCACTAGGCGCAAAAACTGCGCAGTAGACGGCCTGCCAAACACACTGGCAATCATGCGGTCGGCTACTACAGCACGATCTTGTAGCTGCGTGCTGGCCACCCGCCCCAGCTCGCGCATTTCCTCGGTAAATCCTTTGAGCTTGCCCAGTATGGGCAGCACGGGTTGCACCCCCTGCACCACGCTGCCCCCGCGCCCGCGCCCGCCCAGCTGCGCGTAGCGGCGCAGCTCGTCATAGCTGCGTTTGACGGTGGAGCGGCTGACGCCCAAGGCTTGGGCCAGCTCGCGCTCAGACGGCAAGCTGCCGCCTTGCTCGACCGCACCCGAGGCAATTAACGCGGTAATTTGCACATACAACTGTCGCCAAAACGGCGCTGCCAGCGTCGATTGGTCTAGCACCAGCCCAGCAAACGGCCCCTGCAGCGGCGGCGCTACTGATAGTGCAATCAAAGTCGACGGTAGTGAATACACCATTGCCAGCCTAAAAAGTGTGATTTAAACCACATTATTCACCATTTAAAGCGGCTACTAAGCACAATTTCTCGCTGTTCGTATTGAGTTTTTTGTCGAAATGGCTGGCTGGGGCTTCGATAGGCTCAGCCCTAGCGGGGTTGGGCTGGTAGGCACATATTCTTGGCATCAGCTACAGCGCATGTATGCACCAAAGCACCAACACAAGTGACTTTTGAACTACCTGCACGGACGGGCTTGCCGCAGCTTGGCCCGCATTTTGCCTCCATGACGCGGTGGCCCTGCCAGGCCTTAATCTGGCTCTACTAGCTGGCGGTGCTCAATTTTGATACAGCGGTTTTGCACCACGTGCAGCCCTGCTGCTGCTGCCAGCGCCGCTGCGTGCGGGTGCGCAATGGCCCAGCTGCATCCACACCGCGCCTGCGTGCACGGCAATGGCCTCGTTCACCACAGGCGGCACATCGGCGCTGTTGCGAAAAATTACCACAATGTCGATGCGCTGGCCTAAGCCTAGCGACTGGCTGGCCTCATCTAGTAACTGGGTGGCCTCAGCAAGCGACGCATAACAACGCTCGCCCAGTATGTGCGCCTGGCCCGACCCGGCTGCCACGGGGTTAACAGGCAAAATGCGGTAGCCCGCCGCCTGCAGGTAGCGGGCCACGTCGTAGCTGTCGCGCTGCGGTTTGGGACTGCAGCCCACGATGGCGATAGTGTGGGCCGAACGTAGCCAAGCGTAAGAGTTGTTCGGCATAGGGTCAGCAGACCTGTGTGGCGCGCAACGTAGGATAAGAGTGCATTAAGGTGAATTGAGGGTTAATTTTCAGCAAAAATACGACAAATTTATGACAATTTGAAGATTTGTACCTAGTTTGTAACTCGTAAAGTGCCGTAATTTTGTTCCTTACTTGTAGCATGTTGTCAGCATGCTCACATAAGGTTGTTTTGATGTTGCGAAATATCAATGCAATGCGCTAGTAAAGCTGCTAAGCGTATCTCATCCGAGAAATTTCGACTATTTTTTACCACTTACGGGACAAACACATGAAAACCTCCACTACTTTCGCTCTCCGCGCTACCGCAGCGGCTGCCTTGCTAGGCTTGGCCAGCACCGCTTTTGCCCTGGAAACCTCGGCTAATATTGAATTGGACAACACTTACCGCACCGGTACCGCTACTAAAGGCGGCCCCGATGAAGGCCTGACACAAAGCGGCCGCGTCGAAGTGAACATGACCGGCAAAGTCGGCAGCAAGTATTTTGTTGCTGGCAAGGCTGCTTTGATCGCCCAGAAGGCAGGCGGTGTCGTCACTGACGACATGTGGATTCAGTTGGGCAGCGAAGCTGGCGACGTGAAACTAGGTCGCTTCGAAGGCGCTGATTTGTTTCCATTGGCACAAGATACTGTGGTGAATGACGCTGTAGGTACTTTGTACAAAGGCAACAACTTGCGCGGGCGCAAAGGTGCCAATGTATTTCATGCTGCTGGCACTGTGAATTTTGCCAAAGGTGTTGGCATTGAAATAGGTGTGATCGAAACCAAAAATACGCCTGACACCAAAGGCATTCGCCCAGTATTTTTTGTTGATTCAGGTCCATTGTCTCTCAAAGTAGGTGTGGAAGCAGGAAAAATTGTACCTACCGGCGAGAAGCTGACTGGCTTTGGCGCTACGGCAGGCTACGAATTTGGCGGCGTCAAGATCACTGGTAACTTAGCTAGCGGCAAGTCTAAACTAGCTGGTGTTACCACCAAAAAAGGCACGACTTTCGGCATTATCGGTCAAGCAGGCCCAGCAGTACTAGGCTTAATTGCAGGCACCAACGACTACAACACTGGCACCAAAGAGAAAGTCACCACTTTCTACGCCTCGTACTCTTTACCATTGTTTGACATCAAGGGTGCTACGGTGACCCCTGCTTTGTCTGCATCAAAAGCTAGCAATATTGGCGGCGTATCAGGTGTTTCTCTCAAAGACACATCAGCCCGTCTGCGTTTCAACTACACGTTCTAATCGAACGTAGCGCTGGCTTAGGTTTGGGCTAAGTCAGCGCAAAAAATTTCGACCAAGGTTTACCTTGCTGTGCTTTATAGGTGCAGCAAGGTTTTTTATTGCCTGCGGCTAAACCACCTCAAGATTTGTACTTGACCGAGCAGCCATACGGCTTGGTGTTCGCGCTGCTCACAGGTTTGCCTGCCGCCACCTCGCTCAAGCTTTGTTTGACGTAGTTGGTGGCTGCTTTGATATCGGCTGGGTTGGCGCTGGCGATGCTGTCGATACCGCCTGCGTACATCAAATTGCCTTGCGCGTTGATGATGTACATATGCGGTGTGGTGCGTGCTGCGTACTGCTGGCCAATTTTTTCGCTCTCGTCCATCACGGTGTGGGTGGCAGCGGCTTTTTGCTCGGTCATCCAGTTTTGCAGGGCTGCCGGGGCCAAATAGTCGGGGTGTTGGGTGTCGGTTGAGTTAATGGCCAGCCACACCACACCTTTGTCCGCTGCGTCTTTTTGGGTGGACTGCATATTGCCTGCGCCGTAATGTTTGCGCACATACGGGCAGCCGGGGTTGACCCATTCTAGTACCACGGTTTTGCCTTTAAAGTCGGCCAGGGTGACGGTTTTACCCGTAGCGTCTTTGGCGGTAAATTCAGGGGCTTTTTGGCCTACCACCGCCGCAGAATATGCTGGAGCAGCTATTAAAAATGTAGTAGCCACAGTAACAACACAGGCCATCAGATCACGAAGTTGCATGGTTTAACTCCTTGCGGGGAAAATTATTTAAAACTTAACACTGCGGCTTAGCACTACAGCTTAGCCACCGCCGCGCGCACCTGCGCTGGGCTCAAAATTTCTGACATGACCACAGGGGCACTGCCGGGTGGGTACAGCACGTACACGGGCACGCCCTGGCGGCCCAGCGCGGCCAAGGCTTGGGTAATGGCGGGGTCGCGGCGGGTCCAGTCGGCGCGCAGCAGCTGCACTTTTTTGGCGCTGAAGTCGGCCAGCACCTCGGCATTGTTCAAAGTAGTTTTTTTGTTCAATTGGCAGGTCACGCACCATGCAGCGGTAAAGTCCACAAACACGGGCAGGCCGGTGGCTAGTAGCTGGTCTACCTTGCCCGGCTCCCACGCTTGCCAACCGTTGGCGGTTGCCATGGCCGTTCCTGCCACCGTATTTTCAGGCAAGTTTTGAGTGATATAAGGTCCTGTAACCCAAGTAAAACCTGCTAGAGAAGCTACTGAAATAGTAGCAACTACAGCGCGCGCACGACCGCGCAATGACAGCGCCCACGCCAGCATGCTGATACCCACTAGCAGCAGCAGCAATGCCGCAGCGCCATCAATACCGCTTTGCTGGCCCAGCACCCACACCAGCCACGCCACCGTGGCAAACATGGGGAAGGCCATGGCTTTTTTAAACACGTCCATCCACGCACCGGGGCGTGGCAGCCAGCGCGCCACCGCCGGGATCAAGCTGGCAGCCAAATACGGCAGCGCCATGCCAATACCTAAAAACGCAAACACCGCCAGCGCCTGCCAGGCAGGCAAGCCCAGTGCAAAGCCCAGCGACGCGCCCATAAACGGCGCAGTACACGGCGAGGCTATCGCCACGGCCAGCACGCCTGACAGTAATGCATCTATCTGCGGATTTTTAGCCTGCAGCGTGGCCAGGCTAGACTGCAGCACATTGGCAAATTCAAACACGCCAGCCAAGTTCAAGCCAATCAAGGTAAACAGCGCCGCCAGCACGGCCACCACCGCAGGCGACTGCAGCTGAAAGCCCCAGCCCAGCGCCTGGCCACCCGCGCGCAGGATAAGCATCAGGCCGCCTAGCGCTATAAAACTGAGCACCACGCCCGTGGTGTAGGCCACGCCGCTGGCCACGCGCACACGCTTGTCGTGCGCATGCTGGGCAAAACCCATCATCTTGATGGCCAGCACGGGGAACACGCAGGGCATCAGGTTTAAAATCAAACCGCCCACAAGTGCTAGTAGCAAAGCGGGCAAGAAACCCAAGGCCTCGTTGGCCATGCCTGCTGCATCGACCGGGGCTTGCTGGCTGGCCGCATTGGCTTTGAGTGCTGTAGCCAGCTCAGGCGAGACTTGGGCGGCTGCGGCTACCTTGGGCCATTCGCCTTGCAGGGTGGTATCCGCGCGCCAAGCTTGCTGGCCATCGTCAGTCACTAGCACCAGCGGCATATTACGCGGGCTGGCACTGCGCTGGTCTGACACCGGCAGCGTGCCGATAAATGCACCGCCCTCCCAGCGCTGGTCCCAGGTTTGGCTGGCGGCCAAACCGTTGTGCACCACCTCGCCCACTTCGGGAAACAGCACCAGCTTTTTGCCCTGCATGGCCGCTGGCAGGCCGTAAATGGTGAACTGCAGGCTGCCCGCCAACGGCAAAGTTTTGTCTTTTTGATCGGGTACATAGGTTGCCACGTTGTTTTTGCCAGCCACGCTAGGTAGGTTGCGCGGCGCGGCCGCTTGGGCTGCCTCAAACGCCCCCGCGCTGAGCGCGGTAGATCCCTTAACCGGAATTTTCAAAGCAAACTCGCCCTCCTCGGGGATGCACTCTTGCTTGCACACCAGCCAGACCGCTTTAAGCTTGATTTCTAAATCGCTGCTCAGCACGCCGGGCTTGAACAGTTGGCTAATCTCTAGCGGCACCGGCAGCAGCAATGTATTTTCATAGCCGTAGTTGATTAAGCTGCCGATTTTGATTTTCTTGGGGGTGGGCCACTGCACCTCGCCCGCCGTCACGCCCGCAGGCAGAGTCCACTGCAAATCAGTGGGCTGGCCCGAGTCGCCCGAGTTCTTCCAGTAGGTGTGCCATTCAGGCTTATGGATAATTTGCAGCCCCACCATCACCTTTTTATCCGGCTCCACGCCATCAGGCGCGTAGGCTACTAGCTCGGCCTTGACTTGGGGTGTCGTAACCTCTGATTTAGCTACAGATAGTGAGATGTTTTGGGCATTTACCGATGTGGATAATGAATAATTTGCTATTAATATAATAGCTGCTATGGCTTTGACAAAGACGGATCGAAAATACATAGAAGGTAGACTTTATAAAACAAGCTTAGTTCAAACCCAAGCTTGCACATTACAGCGATATTCAGATAGTCGAAGTCAGGCTCAAAAACTTAACACCTTGCGGTGTGTTAACGAATGAGGCTATTTTTAAGGTAGTGGTAACGCCGTTTTATACCGCACCTGCTTGAGCGTAAAGCTGGTGCGAATTTTCTCCAACCCCGGAATGGGCGTAAGCTGGTCCAAAATAAACCGCTCTAATGCCGCCATATCAGTCACGGCCACGCGGATGAGGTAGTCGCTGTCACCGGTCATTAAATAGCATTCCATCACCTCATCATGCTCGGCAATGCGCTGCTCAAAATCTGCCAGCGCTTGCTTGCTTTGCGTCTTCAGGCTGATATTGATAAACACGTTGAGCCCTAAGCCCAGCGCGGCTGAGCTGACCAGTGCCACATAGCGGTCGATAGTGCCGCTAGCCTCTAGCGCCTTCACGCGAGCAAGACATGGTGACGGGCTGAGATGCACCCGGCGGGCGAGCTCTACGTTGCTTAAGCTACCATCTTTTTGCAGCTCGTTCAAGATGCGCAAATCTACGGGGTTTATATTTGAATTCATATTTAAATGCTGCAGCTTACATTTTTAAAGCATATTGTGCTTTAAAAATGTTGTGAACCCACTCATTTAGGCAGCACATATTGCAACTTTTTATCTACAGTTATCAATTATGAATGCCGCTACTTCTGCCCATCTTTTAGCCACGCCCAACGACCCGTTGGTCGACATTGACCCGCAAGAAACGCAGGAGTGGCGCGATGCTTTTACCGCGCTTGTTGCAGCGCAAGGCTCCGAGCGGGCGCGGCAGATTTTGGACGGTTTAGTGGCTCTGTCACGCGAGCAGCGCGTGGGCTGGCAGCCTGAGCTGACCACTCCCTACGTCAACAGCATTCACGTCAGCCAGCAGCCCGGCTTTCCCGGTGATTTGGCTGTAGAAGAAAAGCTGGGCTCGCTGATGCGCTGGAACGCGCTGGCCATGGTGGCCAAGGCCAACGCAGCCTATGGCGAGCTGGGCGGACACATTGCCAGCTACGCCAGCGCGGCAGATTTGTTTGAGGTGGGCTACAACCATTTTTTTAAAGCGCGTGATGTGGCGGCGGGTGATCAGCATGGAGGCGACTTGGTGTTTTTTCAGCCGCACAGTGCGCCGGGCGTGTATGCGAGGGCTTATCTGGAAGGCCGCTTGACGGAGCAAGATTTAAATTTCTACCGCCGTGAGATTGAAGCACCACAGCACGGTGCACGAGGGCTGTCGAGCTACCCGCACCCGTGGTTGATGCCCGATTTTTGGCAGTTCCCCACCGGGTCAATGGGCATTGGCCCCATCAGCAGCATTTACCATGCGCGATTTATGCGCTACCTGTCGCACAGGCAGTTGCTCAATTGTTCGCAGCGCAAAGTGTGGGGCGTGTTTGGCGATGGCGAGATGGATGAGCCTGAGTCGATGAGCGCCCTCACCCTCGCATCACGCGAGGGCTTGGACAATTTGGTGTGGGTGGTCAACTGCAACTTGCAGCGCCTGGACGGTCCGGTGCGCGGCAATGGCCGCATCATCGACGAGCTGGAGCGCTTGTTCAGCGGCGCAGGCTGGAACGTTATTAAACTGATTTGGGGCAGCGACTGGGACGGCCTGTTTGCACGCGACATTACCGGCGCGCTGGCCAAAACGTTTGCCAACACGGTGGACGGCCAAATGCAAACTTTTGCGGCCAAAGACGGGCGCTACAACCGCGACACTTTTTTTGGCCAAACGCCCGAGCTGGCCGCGCTGGCCCAGGGCATGACAGATGAGCAAATCGACCGCCTTAAACGCGGCGGGCACGACATTGTCAAAATTCACGCCGCATACGCCGCCGCCGCCGCGCACCAAAGCCAGCCCACTGTTATTTTGGCGCACACCAAAAAAGGCTATGGCATGGGCAACGCAGGCCAAGGCAAGATGACCACGCACAGCCAAAAGAAGCTGGACGAGGATGAGCTGATCGCCTACCGCAACCGCTTTAACTTGCCACTGACTGATGATCAAGCCAAGACATTGAGCTATTACAAACCCGAAGAGACAAGCGCCGAGATGCAATACCTGCACCAACGGCGCGCAGCATTAGGCGGCCACTTGCCCAAAAGGCACACGGCTGCGCAGGTGGTACCCGTGCCTGCACTTACGCTGCCAACGTCTGAAGGAAATTCTTATGCGCATTTTGCACTGCAAGCTGACGGTAAAGAAATGTCCACCACCATGGCCTTTGTGCGCATGCTGGGTAACTTGCTCAAAGACAAGCAACTGGGTCCGCGCATCGTGCCCATCGTGGCCGATGAGGCGCGCACTTTTGGCATGGCCAACTTGTTCAAGCAAGTGGGGATCTACAGCAGTGTGGGGCAAAAATATGCGCCCGAAGACATTGGCTCGGTGCTGTCTTATCGTGAAGCCTTGGACGGCCAAATTTTAGAAGAAGGCATCAGCGAGGCCGGTGCCATTGCTAGCTGGACGGCAGCGGCCACCAGCTACAGCGTGCACGGCCTGGCCATGTTGCCGTTTTATATTTACTACAGCATGTTCGGCTTTCAGCGCGTGGGCGACGCGATATGGGCCGCCGCTGACCAGCGCGCACGCGGCTTCTTATTGGGCGCAACATCGGGCCGCACCACACTAGGCGGCGAAGGCTTGCAACACCAAGACGGCACCAGCCATTTAGTGGCCGCCACCATCCCCAACTGCAAAGCGTATGACCCCGCGTTTGCAGGCGAGTTAGCCGTTATCTTAGACGCAGGCATGCACGAGATGATGGTGGAGCAGAAAGACGTTTTCTACTACATCACGCTGATGAACGAAAACTATGCGCAGCCTAACTTGCTCGCAGAAGCACATGAAGGTGTATTACGTGGTTGCTATAAATATAGTAGCTACTTGAGCAGTAAATACTTGGACTACAAGGATAAAACCTTGGTAAAAGTAACCTTATTAGGCTCTGGAGCGATTTTGACTGAGGTCGTCAAAGCTGCAGAGCAATTAAGTCAGCAGGGCTACGATGTGGATGTTATCAGCGTGACCAGCTGGAGCGAGCTAGCGCGTGACGGCGCAGCGTGCGAAGCAACATATATATCAACGGGCACACTGCCTTGGACTCAACAAGTGCTGAGCCAAACCAGCGGCCCCATCATCGCCGCCACCGACTACGTGCGCGCCGTGCCCGAGAGCGTGCGCGCCTACCTGCCCGAAGGCCGCAAATACACTACGCTGGGCACGGACGGTTTTGGACGCAGCGACACGCGGGCGGCGCTGCGGACATACTTTAAGGTTGACTCGGCTAGCATCGTTGAAGCTGCACTGCGGCAACTGACTCCAGCAAGCTAAGGCGTATCGCGAAGTTCGTGGCGACGAGGAGTGTAGGTTGGCTTGCGGTTAGTTTGGGTCTGGCTTGGTTTCGGCAATGAGGCTTTTGCCACAGTGTGTTTGTACGCTCTGGTGCTTGGCTTGGACGGCTGCACGGCTGTCCCCCGTGTAGGCATAGGGCCGACTACTCCTTTATGCCGCTACGCCGTCCAAACCAAGCACCAGAGCAGCGAGTAAGGTGGGTGTGCAGTGGTGCAAGCCAGCATCATGCCGGGAGTACGGTATCGCCTTGGCGATGAAATGCTCACCAACCTCGCAGGATCAGGTCGGTCGTGCACTTAGCGTAGCGGCATTAAGGAGGAGTCGCCGGCCTTAGGCCGGCACGGGGAACAGCAGCGTAGCTAAGTGCGCCGCCGACCTGATCCAGTACAACAGCGTACGCAATGTTGCGTAACTAGCTTTCGACCCGCAATGAAACCGAGCCCGTGATGTAAGTCTGCAACTGCGAAATAGTCTGCTCGTGGTCAGCAATGATGTCGTCCATAATGTCGCGTATGGAAATCATACCCAGCACTTTGTCGCCGTCCATCACCGGCAGGTGACGGATTTTTTTAGTGCTCATGAGCGCCATGCATATGCGGGTACCTGCGGTGGGCGGCACAGACACAACTTCGCGGGTCATGATCTCGGCAATGGAGGTTCCACGCGAATTTTTGCCTTGCAGTGCCACTTTACGGGTGTAGTCGCGCTCAGAAAAAATGCCCACCAGTTTATTGTTTTGTATCACCAATATAGCCCCTACGCCGTAGCCAGCCAGAAGCTTTAGGCCATCAAATACTGTCACGTCAGGCGCTACGTGAAACAAGGTGTTTTCGCGCTTTTTCAGCAGTTCAATGACGGGCTTCATAGGACCTCCATAAGCGTAGGGATATCACGCGCCAGTATATGGATAAGCAAGACGTCATGCGTGCGCAAGGACTACGGAGTTTTGTGTGTAATTGTGACAGGCCTAGGGTTTTAAATATAGCAAGCCGTGAGCGCGCTGTTGCCCTGATTGAAAACGATCCGTATTACGACCCCCTACTGCCGCAGCTACCAATTGCTAACTCGGGGCAAAGCAATTGATGAGCCAGTGCTGCTTTAAATAGCTATCAGGCACGTGTTCTGTAAGACATATCCTACGCAAGCACTCGGTGTTGGCTGATGAAAAGCATGTGTGCGCAATGCATAATAGTTTGACTCTGGCATCCGCTGGATAAAGAGACCCTACCTTGTGAACATCCTTAAGGTCTATCTTGTAGAAGATAGTGCCGTCATCCGTGCCAGCCTTATTGCCGCGCTAGAAGAGCTTGCACCTGTCGTCGTGTCTGCCACAGCAGAGGATGAACAAAGCGCTGTAACGTGGATGGCAGATGCATCACACCAATGTGATCTAGCAATTATAGATATTCAGCTGCGAGCGGGTTCTGGGCTAGGCGTTATCAGTGCTGCTCAAAAATTACTGAACCGACCAAAGCTGGCAGTGCTCAGTAATTACGCTACATCTGACATACGCCGTAAATGCTTGGCGCTTGGTGCCAACCGTGTATTTGATAAATCCAACGACATTGAAGCGCTGATAGATTATTGCAACAAATTGGCCAGTGGTGAACCCAGCGACAGTGACCGCGCAACACTTGCATGAGCCTTCTTAGCATTTTCAAAGGCAACCGTGTGGTGCTGCCTTTAGCTTGCAGTGCAGCGGTGGCTATGCTGGCGATCAATGAGGTTGCCTACTGGAATTCATCTCAAGCAGCAAAAAAGTCTTTGTCTGTAGTCGCTACCCAAAAACTAATCAATCAGCTGCACATACGTACGCTGGAAGCAGAGACAGGTCAGCGCGGATTTCTACTAACGGGCCGCAAAGAATACATACAGCCCTACGAAGAATCTCTAGGAAAAATTGCGCAAAGTTTTGTGCAATTGCAAGTGCTCTATCAAGACTATCCCGATGAAATACAAATACTGCAAGAGCTTAAAACGGTGACCGAGAGCAAATTGGTTGAGATGGCACAGACTATCGATTTGCAAAATAAAGGACAAACCCAAGCCAGTTTGGACCTGCTTTTAAGCGACAGCGGTTGGGAAAAAATGCAGCGCATGCGCGAACTAAGCGACGCACTGATATTGAACGAGGAGAGCAACCTTTTAAAAAGCCAAGACCATATGCTCAGCTCGCTCATGCTAAACCGTATAGGTGTAGCTCTGTTAGCGGCATTAAGTTTGATAGCTCTGACATTGTATTTGCGGCAAACACAGCAGATCAAGCAACAACAACATGAGCTAAAACAACTGGCAGGGCTAGAACGCGACCAGCTGGAGATAACGGTGCGCAGCCGTACCAAGCAACTCACCGAATTGGCGCGTTATTTGCAAACGGCACGCGAAGACGAACGCAGTCGACTGGCGCGCAATTTGCACGATGACTTGGGCGCACTGTTGACCTCGGCCAAGCTGGATGCCGCACGCATCAAATCGCGCGCTGGCACCCAATCGCCAGAACTGAACGAACTGCTCGCACATTTGGCGGGTAATTTGAACAGCAGCGTTGCGTTAGGACGTCGGATCATCGAGGATCTGCGACCCTCAGCGCTGAGCAATTTGGGTTTGGTGGCCACACTGGACATATTAGCGCGTGAGTTTGCAGAAAGCTCTGGGCTGCAAGTTCATGGTACGTTTGAAGTGGTTAACTTACCGCCTGAATCTGAGCTTATGGTGTACCGGTTGATGCAAGAGGCTTGCACTAATATTTTGAAGTACGCCAAAGCCACTAATGTATGGATGGATCTAGGTTTGCATGACGGCGTGGTCACCGCGTCGGTGCGAGACGATGGGGTGGGTTTTGACACCTCGGCCAAGCTGAGCGCGTCGTATGGCCTGCTAGGTATGCGCTACAGGGTAGAGGCTGCTAACGGCATACTGACGATTACTTCTGATCCTGGTGCTGGCACCTTGGTGCAGGCGCAACTTTAAAACTCTTTGCCCCACTGCTGTAGGGCGCGTCTTACAGCGCGCCGTGCTGTTGCCCTACAAGGCTGTGCGATGTTTCCCATGGGTGCACATCGCTTAACTGCTGCATACTAAATATCAGAACAATTACTTTGCAAATTTTTGCTGATTTAAATCAAAAAATATTGATTGCCAGTCATTAATTTATGCGGAGTTTTGCCTGCTATTTCATTAAACCGTAAGGACTTTGCCATGAACACCACACCCCTGACCAACCAAGCCAATTCTGTTTTAGACCAAGCTGCACACGTTGCACAGCAAGCAAGCGACTTGACGCACCGCGGTGCCGAAGCCGTACGTGCGGGCGGCCAGCAACTGCGCGAAAAAGCCCAGTCATTGGGCGACACCACGGTTGGCTACATCAAAGACGAGCCTGTTAAATCCATGCTGATTGCCGCCGCCACAGGCGCAGCATTGATGGCCATGCTGAGCCTAGTCAGCCGCTCAGGGCATCGCCATTAAGCGCCCATCGGCCACGCACTGGCTCACTCACCAAGGGCCATCTCTATGACATTACAAAGCCTCTTTCGCCTCATCACTACACAGCCACAGCTACTACTGGACCACGTCGAGGCGTATTCAGAATTGGTAACCGAAGAAATTGCAGAGGTGTCTAGTGCCTACAAGCGCAGATTGCTCTACGGAGTGCTAGCCATGTTGCTAGCCGCTTTGGGTATTACCTTCACAGGCATAGCTTTGTTGCTATGGGCTACAGCGCCACTGGCGCAAATTCACACGCCGTGGTTGCTATGGCTGGTGCCGGTTACGCCCATGGTGCTTTCATTGGTATGTGGTCTAGTAGCCAAAAGCAATGCGCGCCAAGGTGCGTTTACTGATCTTCGCAGCCAGCTGAGAGCTGATTTGGCCATGCTGCGCACTACTAAGTCTGCCACATGACAACCGACACCAACACCCGGACGCCTTACACGCCCACCACTGCGCACAACACCATGCCTGCGCTGCCAAGCGAACAGACTTTGAATGAAAAAAACTCTATGGCTGCATCTGGCGGTTCTGCAAACGTACGCTTGGCGGCGCAACGTCTTACGCGCTCACGCGCGCTGCTGCAAACTGCGCTTGAACCGCACTCTAGTGCATCCAAATCGCCTACCGCTTCAGTTAATAACCGAACAGTTGGCGCACAAGCACCTGCGCCGTCCGCAGGGCTTTCGGCCATACCGGGCTTTGACCTGGGTGTCGAAGCTGTTAAATTTTGGTGGTCACGTCACCCTTTGCACTTAGCTGTTGCGCTGCTGGCCAACACAGCCGACGCCGCTATCAAGCCTGCAGCCCAGCGTAATCCAGTTGCACTAATAGCCGGGGCGTTTTTAATTGGGGGTCTGCTGGCTTGGGCGCGACCATGGCGCTTGGTAGTCAAACCGATTTTGTTCGCTGGTGTTATGCCGCAGATCACGTCGGCGCTGCTTTCGCATTTTTCAGCTGGTGTCAAGAAGAATTCAAACAGTACCAAACACTGAGTGAAAGCCTCCTGCAAGATGTTAGCGCATTGGCATCGCGCGTAATACGTAGTAGCCTGTAGTAGCCGCAGCAGCGCTGGCAAATGATCCCCACAGCATGTCAGCTATAGCGACCGATGCGGGCCAATTTTTAAGTGTGGCCCAGTTGGTGAGATCGTAGGTTGCGTAGGCGAAGAACCCAAATAACGCAGCAGTTAACGCCACTTTGCCGAAACTGCTTGCATTAGCATGGGGCGCGACAGCAAACCACATCAACCCAGCGGCATACACCGCATAAAACAAAGCTGCAATCACCAAGTTAGGCTTTTCCGCCATCAAATGACCAATGCCCTGCTGGTACAAGGGCTTGGCAATAAAACCAATCCACAGCACGTCCAGCAACAGCATTACCAATGCTACAGCTGCATAAGCGGCGAGGTATTTAATCATGGTGGGCTTTCTAAGTTTTAGCAAGCATAGCGCCAATTTTGTTGACCACGTTGCCAATACGGCGTTGTCTTACATAGCCGCAAGGTAATGGCTGATAGTGTGCTCGCACCATAAATCCTATGTTCAAAACATTGAGATTTTTAACTATCCGCCTGCGGTGCTATGTTGCGCCGCAGCGTACTACTAAGAAATATATGGCCACAAAAAACGTAACCAAGACAATGCAAGATGATACCTACACACCTATGGTACTTGACATGACCGCTATAGAAGAAGCCAAGCGCAGCATTGACCAAGGTGCTATCACTCCCAGCTATGGCCCATGGCGCGATGATATTGTGAAACTTTTAAACGACAGCCTAGCTACCGAGCTGGTGTGCGTGCTGCGTTACAAGCGCCATTACTACACTGCGGCAGGTTTATCGTCGCCCAAAATCGCAGACGAATTTTTAGTACACGCCAATGAAGAATCAGAGCATGCCGACCGCATTGCTAAGCGCATCGTGCAGTTAGGCGGCGAGCCTGATTTCTCGCCAGATTCATTGGCTAAACGTAGCCATGCCGACTACAACGACGCGCTGGATCTTAAGACCATGATTAAAGCTAACTTGGTAGCCGAGCGTGTAGCGATTGAGTCCTACACCCAAATGATTGCCTTGATCGGCGACAAAGACCCAACTACCAAACGCTTGATAGAAGACATCTTAAGTACCGAACAAGAACATGCAGATGAGCTGAAGGATTGGCTGACTGCGTGAAACTAATTTAGGCCCCTAAAGCCTAGTGCCCAGCGGTGACGGGGTTAATTGTCACCCAATGCTTTTAGAAACTAAACCTACTTAAAGGAACTACCATGAACAAAACAAAATCTATGTTGGCCACAACTTTCACTGTGCTGGCACTGCTGGCCACCACAGGCTGCGCCGTCACACGAGGCCAAGAAACTGTCGGCGCTTACATAGACGACTCAGCAATTACTACGTCGGTAAAAGCCCGATTTGTGGAAGACAAAGCAGTTGATGCCTCTAGTATTAGTGTTGAAACGCTCAAGGGCACCGTAATGCTGTCTGGCTTTGCTAAGAATGCAACCGAAAAGTCAACCGCAGAGTCGATCGCTATGAAAGTTAATGGCGTGAAATCCGTCAAAAACGAGATTACGGTGCGTCCGTAAACGCGGCTTTTATTGTCCGTTGGCATCAAAGCATTTTTATTTTATTTAAAGGAAGCAACTATGAACTGGGAACAAATTCAAGGCAACTGGAAACAAGCCACCGGTAAAGCTAAAGAGCAATGGGGCAAACTGACTGACGACGATTTTGACGTGATTGCAGGCCGCCGCGACCAGCTGGCAGGCAAAATCCAAGAGCGTTACGGCATTGCCAAAGAAGAGGCTGAAAAACAAGTGGCTTCATGGGAAGTGTCCGCTACCGACTCTTGGTTTAGCAAAGACAAGCCTAAGCTGTAATCAACACGGCTTGCAATAAAAGACCCCTCGCGGGTCTTTTTTGCTTTTTGGCGCTGCTTCGCTTTAAGATGCGGGCATGCAACTTCCATCTCGGTTTTGGGCGGACCTGACCAGCCGCCAATTTGCGCAACTTGCCGCATCGCCAGCTATTGGCCAAGCCGTAGCCGTGCTGCCCGTAGCGGCTACCGAGCAGCATGGCCCACATTTGCCAGTTAGCGTGGACACTACGCTGATCAACGGTGTAGTCAACGCGTCACTGGCGCATTTGCCTGCAGACTTGCCAGTGGTGTTTTTGCCCACGCAGCAGATAGGTAAAAGCAACGAGCATATTCGCTTCCCCGGCACTTTAACGCTCAGTGCGCAAACGCTAATTAGCGTGTGGATGGAGCTAGGCGCGTGCGTGGCGCGTGCGGGGTTTAAAAAACTGGTGTTGCTCAACAGCCATGGCGGTCAAGTGAGTGTGATGGACATCGTAGCGCGCGACCTGCGCACTTCGCACGATTTGATCGTTTACCACACTAGCTGGTACAACTTGCCGCTGGGCAACGATGTCATGGGACAGTTTTCGCCAGATGAACACCGTTTCGGTATTCATGCAGGCGACATAGAAACGTCAATGATGCTAGCGCTGGCGCCTGCCCATGTAGACATGGCGCAGGCCAGAGACTTTCGCAGCACTTCGCAAGACCGTTCTACCAAATACCCCATTTTGGGCAACGGCAGCAGCGCCAAACTAGGCTGGCAAATGCAAGACTACAACGCGATGGGAGCTGCAGGCAATGCTGCGGCCGCTACGGCTGCCAAAGGGCAGCGTTTGGTAGACGCAGCTGGGGTGCAGCTATCGAAACTGCTGCAAGAGGTCAGCAGCTTGCCACTGTCTACCTTAAACCCTGCGCCAAATTTGTCTAACTAGCCAAATGGTGACTGCTCATATACTATTAAAATAATAGCTTCTTGAGCAGGATTTACTTGGGTTACAACCCGTTTTTATTATAAAAACACCTCTTGATTCGCACGACTCAAGCGACAAGCCTAGCTTATACAATGTGCTGCGCGGCTCGCTGGTAAAGTTAACGGCCAGTTTGACAGCCGTATTTGTTAGCACTCCAGTTAGCAGCAGTTGAAGTACTGATGGCCGCTGACGATACTTCTTAAATTCAAGTCTTAGAGAAGTCATTCCATGACAACCGAGGAAAGCATTAGCCCCAAGCATCAGTTGCGCTACCGCAGCCGGAAACGAACTGATGTGGTGTTAGTTTTTCGCCAGATGCTGTGGTTGACAGCAATAGTGGTTGCCACAGTCACCATTGAAAAAAAACAGTCTGGCTCATCTCTCCATGGCTGGCTGGGTTGCAGTCAAAGATTGGCGCATACAATTTATCCTTCATTTTTGTATTTAATACTTTTTGAAGGATAAATTTAAGCTTAGCAAGGTGTTTAAGCCATAGTGCCTATGGCATAGCCTTAGTGCTGCAGGCGGGAACATCAGCTCCCGCAGCATGTCAGTCCGCACCTGAGATCACAAACTGTGATCTCAAGTTGGCAAGTACGAGGCATATATGGTCATTCATCAGTACCCGGTATTTCTCCGCAGTGAGCTCAGGCGTACGCGCAAGCCGTAGGTCTGTGCGCGTCGGCTGGAATGAAGGTGTAGGTGCCATCGCACTTACTCTAGAACATGGAGTTCGAGTGCTTGGATTCGTTTGGTACAACCTGCAGCACGTCCCAGTGTTCGACGATTTTTCCTTCGCTGTCGAAGCGAAATATGTCTATGCCCGCCCAGTCCTTGTTCTTGTCCGTAGGCCAAGTCTGATGGCAATGAAGGACGACAAAACTGCCTTCGGCCACAGATCGCTTGAAGTAGACCTGCTTACCCGGATAATCCAGCGCCATCTGTTCAAAATACTCGATAAAGGCGGCCTTGCCATCCGCCACGTGTGGGTTGTGCTGTGTGTAGCTCCCCCCCACATAGTGCTCAACGGCCCCACGCGGTTTGCACTGGTTGAACATTAGCTCATAGAAAGCCATCGCACTGCTACGATTTTCTTCGGGGGTGCTGGGCATATGAGTTCCTTTAATCGGATCAGTTGCAGGAACAAATTCAATATTTGAACTACAGCCTGCGCACTGAAGAAGCGTATTTTATCAAAAGTAGTATCCGTATGCCTTTAAGAATGCACCTAACTAACTGCAAATTTAATAGCTGCTTTAGCAGTAAATACTTGGACTACAGGCCTAAATGGCACCGTAAATCACTACTGTCCGGTTAACCTGTAACAGCCTTAGAACAAGCAGCGCTGCGTAGAGACGGCATGATCGGGCATAGGCTCAATAGCAAGGCTGGCTAAGTCAGCTATAGAAGTCTTCTCCAGCAGATTGACCTCCAATATCTGCAGCAACGTATGCAGCGACACGGATATTTGTAGTGTCTTGTGCGCCATGACCGCGGCCAGATACACACAAATGGCAATCCACACCTGGGACTTCACTGCGTTCTCACTGTTGCCAAAGAAATGCTGGATATTGAGGTTTTGCTTGAGCCATTTGAAGAACAGCTCAATCTGCCAGCGCTGGCGATAAATCTGCGCAATAGCCAGGGCGCTCAAATCAATTCGATGCTGGGTTAAGGCATACAGCTTGGCGTAATCGATATAGCCTCGGTCGAGCACACCAATGAATACGCCGGTAGTTGCAACGTATCAAGCAGCTTCATATCGGCCACGTTACCCGCCGTGATAGTCATCATCACAGGAATGGCACCGTTCAAATCGAGCACAGTGTGCGCTTTGATGGCCGCCTTGGTACTGCGGTAATGCGGCCACGGAAACAGCTTAATGCAAAAATCCACTACGGTGGAGTCCATGGCGTACAGCGGCTGCACGAGCACAGTGTCTTTGCGCGCGGGAGCATACAGCGCCAATGTGCTGGTGACCATGCGTTGGGCTAGTTGCTCAAACAGGTGCCAGTCGCGCCGCTCATTGGCATCTGCCAGCGTTGAGCGCGAGATGGGGTGGCGCAATCCGCAGTGGTACTGCTTACTGCGCTGGGAGTTGATGCATGCGGCTACATCGCGCAGGCCATGGCGGCGTGTCAATTGCGCGTACGCCATACATACAAACTGACTCCAGGCGCTGCAGGTGTGACTGCGGTAATTGGCACCGTACTGATCGACCAAATAATCAAAGTGACGAGACGGTACGAATTGCAGCAACTGAGCGAAAACGCTTTGACCAAGATTCACGATAAGCTTCCCAAAGAAGACTTACGGTAATCTCATCTCTTACCTCGATTTCAAATTGTCCCACTCCAAAAATCCGCGCAAGTACCTGTCAGCATTGAACTGTTTACCTTTTGGTTGAAAGTTAACCGGACAGTAGTGATAAAAATACGCCTTTGAAGCAGGCTGGGCTCGCGATAGGCCACTGAAACCTATTGCGAGTTCTCACAGCTTATTGCGAGCTGAGTTTTCGATCAGAGTCGCTGTTAGCTTGGTGCGACATGGCCCATTGGCTGGTTTCTGCACGCACTTCACTGCGGGACACAACAGACGCTACAGCAGGCTTGGCAATGGCAACCGAGTTGGTGCTACGGTTAGCTGCAGAGTCACTGTTTGATTGCAAGGTACCTTCTTTACGGGCTTGCACGGTGTCTTCTTGCACTTGTGCACGGCTGACAGTACTGGTTTCACCAAACGGCGTTGGAATGTAGACGCCAGCGTTGCCAGATCGTGTTCCAGCAAAAGCGCTTGCACCGCTCATAGCAGCCAAAGCAATAACGGTAGCAGCAATTAATTTCGTTTTCATGGTAAATATCCTTCTAGGTTAACAAGATGGTCCGATTGACCGCTACGGGCACTGTGGCTGGGGTTGTTCGCCCTTAACCGTCTGGCCGTGCTCGGTGAGTCGTTTGTTTTTTGCGGCTCATCGATAGGTGGTACTTTAGGGTATACCCTTGACAATTCAAACCACCTAAAATACAATGCACTGTTGTGATTTATGAAATAAACGAACTGTTTTATTTATTTCAATTGCGTAAAAAGATGTTAATTTAGTGACCAAACGGTTATTAACCGATGGGTAAAAGGAGACTACATGGACCGCCTTTTGTCTATGCGGGTATTTCAGCGGGTGATTGACGAGGGTGGATTTGCAGCTGCGGCACGCATGCTAGACATGTCGCCCGCAGGCGTAACGCGCCTAGTTACTGACCTAGAGCAGCACCTGGGCACACGGCTGATGCAGCGCACCACCCGCAAGCTGGCGCTGACCGAGGCGGGTGAGGCCTATCTAATGCGCGTGCGCAGCATTTTGGTCGAGGTAGACGACGCCGAGGCCACAGCAGCCAATAGCGCTAGCGAACTGCAAGGCATGCTGCACGTACTGGCACCACCCTTGTTTGCCAATAACTTTTTAGCCAACCAAATCAGCCGATGGATCAGCCGTTACCCGAAGGTCACTATTAACTTGCATGTAGACCCGTTCCCTCAGTCGCGGGTAGAAGAATTTGACGTAACCTTTATCATCGTCGACGAAGGGTTTGACGCCAATATCGTGGCGCGCCCTGTGGCCCAAACCGAATGGATTGTGTGCGCCAGCCCAGGCTATTTGCAGCGCCGGGGTACGCCCTTGCAACCAGCCGATCTGCAGCAACACCATTACCTGCGCTTTCCTTGGCTGGCAGCGTCGGGCCACAACGCACGTGGCCTGCGTTTATCACGCATCGATGGCAGCCAAGATGATGTTGAAACCCCCATGCAGGTGGTGTTGCAGTCGGCCAGCTACGACGCCTTGTTTACCGCCGCGCTGGACGGCGCGGGCATTGTCGTCATGCCCAAATTTCCGGTAGAAAACTATCTTAATTCGGGGGCACTGGTGCACCTGCTGCCCGATTGGATTTTTGGCCGATTTACTTTGTACGCAGCACTGCCCACACGCAAACTTGTTCCTGCACGCACGCGTGCTTTTTTAGACTTTGCTACCGAGATGACGTTTAAGCCTATCGAGCTACCGCCCGCTGCGTAGCAACGTGAATGCTTTGGACTGTCGGGCCTGTGGTCGTCTAAGCCTCAAGCTTCAGGCGAATCAGTATCCACATTGCCCAAGCCTACACTCGCTCGCGCTTGGCTGGCCAGCATTTGGTATTTAGCCCGAAAAGCATCTAACTGCTCTTCTTCCAGCTCTTCTAAATCTAGCAACGCGTTATGCGCCCCTTTGGTAGCGCGAATCAACTCATCCAGCTTGATTTGAATCGCTTGCGTGTCACGGTTTTGGCTGCTCTGAATCAAAAACACCATCAAAAAAGTAATGATGGTGGTACCCGTATTAATCACCAGCTGCCACGTATCACTGAACTTAAAAATTGGCCCCGTGACAATCCAGACCAAGATAATGCACACAGCCAGGACAAACACAATCGGCTTGCCGCTAAAGCGTGACGCAGATTTGGCGAACTGGGAGTAGGCGGCGTTTTTCATAAGGTTCTTTCGGTTAACAACATCGTTATCTCGACTTGGCCATTGTGTACCTATGACCGAGGCGTTACTGCATTAACGTTTGTGCGTCCACTGATTTAACTCCGACAACTTGAGCCGATACCGCGCCACATTGCCTTCGTACAAATGCGCTAAGTCCACTGTCACGGCTTCAATCAATGATTGCATGCCACTAGGGTTGATCAAACTGGCAGCCACCTGCGCTATGTCAATGGGCGTGCCGTGCAAGTTACCGCGCACGATCTGTTGCACGGTTTGCTGGATGGCATCGCGGTGTTGCAAGCGAAAAGCATCGGGCTCGCCCAAGGTCTGGCGAATGGTTAGATAGCGCTGGCAGCTGCGTTCGTAGGCCCAGATAAATACATCACGCAGCAGCTCGGTACGCTGCAGCTCATATACGCCCAGCAGGCCTTCGATATAGGCTTGTACCGGCACGTCAACAAACGACAAAGGGCACAGGTTGTGTTGTAGCAGCGGGATATTGGCAGCCAGACGCGAAACGCGTTTGTTGACGTCTTCAAACGCTTGCAGGTATGGCAGATGCACCATGGCGAAGAAAGCTTGCTCGAAGGGGTCGGTAATTTGCGCGGCTTTGTTTAGAACTACATCAAAGCCGTCTTGCAACTGTTGCGGCACAGCCAGCGGGGTGTAGCTGGTGCCGCTGATGCGCACCTCGCGCCTGCGCAGGCGGCCGCTGGCTAGCGGATCAGTTATCAAGTTGTCCGACAAAATAGCATGCAGGTTGAGAATGGTGAAGCGGTTAAAGCCGATGTCGCCCGCGTTATCGATCAGCATTTCGATGGCGGCTTTATGGTTGAGCACCATTTGCGTCTCTAGCGTGTCTTTACCTTGCGCGGTTTGGCCAAACTCGATGAGATTTTGCGTGTCAAGCTGGGTGTAGGTGTTGCCCTCTAGGCGCGACGAGGCCCACGACAAATCAACCAGCAACCGGTCAAAAATTTGGCGCGCATACGTGCCGGCAGGCTGCGCTGCCTGGCCTGCCAGCGCGGTGCGCCCTTGCTCCCACAGACGGGCGCGCTGCTGTGGGCTGAGGTAAGCGGTTTGGTTGGGAATGTATTGGTCTACCAAACTGCGCTGGTAGCCCACGCTGGCGCGCTGCTGCAGGGGCTGGCGGATATGGTCACGTATCTCTAGCCCCCGAGCGCAGAGCGGCACTTGCATGGGGGTGTTGATCAAAATGTTGGGTTCTGGCTCGCGCACTTCGTGCATAGGCGGCTGGACGCTAGGCCACTGCTGTGTCAAAGGCGCGGCGCGGTAGACTACGCCGCGCTTGTTGCCGCCGGACTGCACTGCGCCCACCGACATTAGAACGCTCAATTTGCGCAAGATAGTGCGGCGTGGCACCGGCTGGCCGCGTGCCGCTAACGCTTGTTCCAATGCGGCCATACCTATACCAGCCGTACCAGATTGGCTTATTATTTGGCGCAATTCATTCAAAATTAGCGATTTCGGCGTGATTAATGCTGGCATATGGCGTACAAAATATATTTGTACGCCAATTATTCCATTTAATTGGCTTAAACGCAAGCTTATACGCCAGAACTTGGATTAAATAAAATTATGTCAATGGCCATGCAGCAAGGGCACAAGAAGTTGTTGGCCCGACAACGTCAGGCTTAAAGCGCGGGTTTCTTTGGTCGAACGCAACCAGTTTTTGGAAATATACAGTTCCAGCAAAGCCTTGGCCAAGCTGCCCGCCAAGTGGTCTTTGCGCTCAGACCAGTCCATGCAGGGGTAGGCAAAGCGGCTGGTAGATTTTGAAGGTAGCGCTAAGCCCAGCTGCTGCGCCCATGCGCTGCCCTTGCTGTTGAGTTGCAAACCCTGTTCGGTGGGTTCTAAAAACTGCCGGCGCATCAACATCTCAAACTGCGCCACGCCCAGCTCGCCTGCCATATGGCCATAGCAACGGCGGGCGCATTTCAGCGGTTTATATGCAGGTTTGTCCCAGCGCGCGCTCATGTTGTCGCGCTCAGCCACCATCGACAGGGCTTCTAGCGCGCGGGCGATGTCACTGTCGGCCAAACTAAAGTACTTGTGACGGCCTTGCTGGCGCAGAGCCACCAGGCCGTTGTCCAGCAGCTGGGCCAGTTGTGTACTAGCCGCTTGGGGCGTGATGCCAGCTGCGCTAGCCAGTTCGCCTGCGCTCCTATATTCGCCACCCAGCAGCGCAGCCAGCATGCGGGCGCGGGTAGGGTCGGCGATGACGGCGGCAATGCGGGAGAAACGGGGCTCAGGATGGTGCATGGCGCAACCTTTACGCTAGGGTGCCAGCTGTGGCGGACGATTCAGAGTGCTCGACACGCCTTGTAAAAACGTACGCTGCTCTTTCAAGATAAATCGCTTGTCTTGCGCCCATGCAAAATTGCTTGCACCTTCGGGGTCTGCACGCAGACGGGTGCGGTAGGCTTCGTAGGCGGCCAGGCTGTCAAAGCTGATCAAGCCCCAAGCTTCATAGTTAGTTCCTTCATGCGGCACAAAATAGCCTACCAAATGGCCACCGCAGCGCGGGATGATGCGGCCCCAGTTATCGGCGTAGTGCGCAAAGGCGTCTTTTTGAAAGGGGTCGATTTCGTAGCGAATGAAGACGGTGATGGTCATGACAACTTTCTAAAATTGCAGGGGTGGGTAAGTAAGCTTCGTCATTCTCAGGTCAAACGGTGGGCTGTGTGTGGTGATGCTGTGAATCTAGCGGTGCTTGGTCGCGTTCGTTTAGGCCGTAATCACGCAGCACGTGGGCCACCCGCAAGCGGTAGTTGGCCAGCACGCGCGCCCTGCCTTGCGACTGGGCGTGACGGTGCGCGCCTAGGTTGCGCCACTGCTGCACGGCGACTTCGTCATGCCAAAAGGACAGGCTGAGATATTTACCTGGCGTGGCTACGCTTTCGAAGCGCTCAATGCTGATAAAGCCGTCGATGGCGTCCAGCTCGGGGCGCAGTTGTGCGGCTAAGTTGAAGTAGGTGGACTGCTGCCCAGCGCAGGGCCAAAGTTCAAAAATCACAGCGATCATGGTGTGGCCTTGGTAGCAAAGTGCAGTGTGTATTGAAGTGGGTGATTTATGTAATGCATAGGCCTACTATACGCAGCTATGAGGGGCGGTAGCTTCTGGCTAGACAGAAGCATTCGAATGACTCGTGCCCCTAAGAGTGCTATGTATTAAATAGCTGCTTGAGCAATATTTACTTGGGTTACTGGCCTGTTTCGTTATTAAAAATGCCATTGGAAGAGGTTTTGAGGTTGTTTTTATCCGTTGTTGGGTGCGTAACGAGTTCGTTGTTCTGGCACGCGCACTGCTGCGGCGTGTGTCCCATGCCAAACGGGTCTGCGACCCTTTATTGTTTGTCATAGGACACACGCCACATCAGCACGCTTGTTGTAGGGCTGGGGTTTCGCTCGGTGTAGTCACAGTCTATGAGACCGCTACCCATCTGCCAGCGACCACTCCAGTGGAGCGCAGCAACGTTCGGTAGGCCTATGACAAACAGTAAAGGGCCGCAGGTCCGTTTGGCATAGGCCTACCGAACGTTGCTGCGTGACCGCGAGGTACCAGGACAGAAAGGAGCGAACGAACAATCCCTGCAGTGCTGTGTGACCGCGAGGTCTATGAAAGCAAGCTTATGAGTGCTACAAACTAAATAGCTGCTTGAGCAGTATTTACCTGGGCTAGAGTCCCAAAACACCATCAAAATCAGCCCATGAACAAGTGTAAAGGCTGGTGGTGGATTAAAAGCCAGTCTGACACTAACGCTCAGGCATGCAGTGCTTTGATACTGGCGGCTTGCGCCATGGTTTGCTCGTACCCTGCGCGTATGGCCCGCTCACGAAACTCGCGGCTCACGCTGACGTAATAGCCAAAATTAGGGTGCAGCGTCAGGTCTGCGGCGCGTGCGTCGGGTTCGGTTAAGGCGCGCTTTTTCAGGTCACCTTCGCGGTAGCGTTGTGCGCTGTCGGGGGCCAGCTCTTCGTGGGCAGACGCGTCAATGGCCAGCACTTTGGCGGCACCCAAGCTGCGTGCCATGCGCACTGGCAGCGGCGCTACCAGATCGGCGTCTACATACTGCTGCCCGCGTACACGCACCGGCGTAAACATGCCTTCAATCGCGCAGCTGGCCTGCACGGCCAGCCCGCTGTTGCCTGCGTTAAACAGCATGGGCGCGCGGCTAGCGCGTGCCACCACAGCCGCAGCAAAACGTGTTTTGAGCTTTTCGATGGGCTGGTTACTAAGCGATCGGTTGATCAGCTCGGCGATGGGGGTGCCTGCAAAACGGCCCTCACCTGTCAGCGCCAAGCGGCCCATCTCGGTAACGCCCAGGTCCAGCGCCATGCGCTCCAGGTCGGCCCCGTTGATGCCGCAGGCGTACAGCGCACCTAGCAGTGCGCCTACCGACCCGCCCACGATCAAATCGGGCTTGCAGCCCAGCTCGTCCAGTGCCTTGATCACGCCCACATGCACAAACCCACGCGGCCCGCCTGAGCTGAACACCCATGCCATGCGCGCGGGCACTACCCGCGTGGCATCAAAGCGCGGCGCATCGTCTGCGTCGTGGTTGTAATCTGGGGCGAAAGAGCAACCGGCTAGTCCTGCGGTGCTGGCAGCTAAAGTGGCGGCGGTGGTGTAGTGCAGAAGTTGGCGGCGTTGCATAAAAAATGTGTCGGCGCAGGGTGAGGTGGCTTACAGTCAGTGGTGCAATGACAACTCGTTAGTCACCGCTTAGGCTGTTGAATTAGGCGGTGCACCGTTTGCAGATGCGTTCGGCATATCTGGCGCAGAGGCAGACGATCGGGCATCTACAGCAGAGCCTTGAGGCGCAAAGCACATTTTCGTGCCGTCCCATTGCTGGCCACACCAGCACTGCCCCTGGGCATTAATCATGCAGTGGCCTGTACCACAACAACGAGCGTCGTCTTCCATACTAAAGGTTGCCTCAAAAATACAGATGGTGCGGCTGGCGGGGATCGAAACCGACACTGTTCTTAGTTTATTAATTCAGATCGTCTTTTTCCACAAAATAAGTGGATCAGCACACTTTTTGGGGAATCTCACTCGAGAATGACTCCCGAATTGGTGTGATCATAACAATGAAAAACTATTCAATAGTCTGGCCAAGCACATAGGAAACTTACATTTACATCGGGGGGAACACAAGTCTAGGAACTCCCGTCGCTTGATGCATCTTGTCAATAAACTTGGTCATATCGGCCGACGACTCATACACATACAATTCATCAGCAAATCTCTCTAACAGCTTCACAGACGCTTTAGCCTGTTCATTTTCAGTTCCAGCAATTACTGCATAACTGATTGCTGTGGGGTCTTCAGAGTTCGCAACCGACAGAACAAGCGCCTTTGACTGTGCCTCCGTTCTTTTCGCTGATAAATTGCTTATGCTCCTGAAATCTACGGTTTCGATGTAGTGCATCACGCTATTTTTTAATGCGAAATCAGCGTGTAAGTCTTCATCAGCTTTAAGCGTATACCTTGAGACAAGCTTATGGTCATTCAAGTGCTGTCCTAAAAGCCCACTGACTTTGAATGATTCTTTTAAATCTAAAAAAAGTCGTGATTTCGGTGCTCGATCAATTTCGGGCCGCGCGGCATTTGGCTCGCAGGTGATTTTCAAAGCCCATTGCACACCTTCATGAAATGAAGCGTCGCGATCATCGTGGTATTGAAACTGTCCACTTTCATCGGTAAATTGCCAAGAACCCAATAAGCCAATACGTTGCGCGGCATCAACTCCGCCCAACTCCTTAATCAATGCGCCGAGCGATGCTTCTTGATCACGCACTGCTTTCATAGAAATTCGACTGTCAAAAGCGCGCAGCTTTTTTAAGTTGCTCGCAAGCTTGACAACATAATCTTCGCCTTTTTGCGCGACAACACCGATATGAATGTGCTCAGTACGAAGCACGTTCGGCTGATAACTGATAACCCAAAATTTGCTAATCGTCATGCAACACCTCAATTCAACGAAGTTTGAGCACTAGACCAATGAGATGCTCTTTGATTCCATACATCTAACGTTTTAGTCCAATTTATGCCTGTTGTCCAACTTTGATGGCACCCATCTAGCGCAGCCTGTAGCGCGTCGTCAGGCAGGCTCACAAGTGCCTGCCCGGCCTGATTTGCGGAAGCTTTATCAAAATAACTCTTGGATTCTAAGAACTTCATTGCAAGATGGCTTTTGCAATTTTGTGACCAAGGGATTACCCCAAACGGTATCGCCAGATTAACCCATGCTTGATCAAAGTCAAACGCTAATGGCAGCAGTCCCGTAGACCTTGAGCGAAACAGGAAGTTACCTAAATGCCTATCAATATTCCCCAAAAATGCATCAGCACCATAGATGCGACTATGCTCTAAAACGTTTGAAGAGAAAAGCTTGACTAATTCAACCACACCCGATGTAGGTCTGAATTGATCAGCGTTTTCCATTCTTGAACCAAAGGCTATCGATCCATCTAATCTCTCTACCGCTAAAAAATCTGGTGTGGATAGGCCTATCGCCCTACAGAGGCTGTAGCAAACCCATTCTGTCGCAGGCAGCAATAGCCCTTCAGAAAGAGTTTTCAAGGCGTAGTCGTGTCCATCATCCCCCGAACCAAAAAATTTCAAGCCTAGCGATCCAGAAGTATTCTGTTTCTCGCGAATGATTTTGACCATGAACAGATTGTTCTGCGGCATCAATCCGTCTCCCTCGTTGTACTAATAAGTACAGTTATTCTAGTGGCTACTTGCTAGCACTTGCCAAAATCCGATCCATTTCATATCCTATATTTGTGACCGATGGGAACACTACAGAATATGGGCACGAGCTCATTCCCAAGGGATGAGCTACGAAGCAAAGAGCAGGGGTGAATACTCAGGAGACCTTTCGGGATACCCGATTCCCTACGATAGGGAAAAAGCGATCTAAATTCAACACGTTATAAAAAATGGTGCGGCTGGCGGGGATCGAACCCACGACCCTTGGCTTCGGAGGCCAATACTCTATCCACTGAGCTACAGCCGCACATATCTATAGATTGTAGTGTGGTTGGCGCTGCGCCAAGGGTTTGCACGGGCAGCACGGTTATAATTAAAGTTTGTTTTAATGCACTGATTGAAATCCTCATGAGCAGCCCTGACCACACCGACCATAGCCACGATATGAGCCACGACGGCCCCATCAAGACTCCGATGCAGTTGCTGATGACGGTGTTATTTTCTTTTGTGGCACCCGTATTTATCATCATTGGCTTGGTGTATTACGTAACTACCCAAGCCAAACCCACCACCAGCGCAGAGGCGATTGCCGCTGAAGCAAAAGGTAAAGACGGCGTAGGCCTAGGCGGGCTATCGGCAGCTGACCTGAGCAAATCTGTGGCGGCGCGCATCCAAAAAGTAGGCACTGTAGAGATTCGCGATGCGAACCGCGCCCTCAAAGCCGGTGAAGAAATCTACAAAGCGCAGTGCGTCGCTTGCCACGGCGCAGGCTTGGCTGGTGCGCCAAAGTTTGGCGACGTGGGCGCTTGGGGCGCACGTATTGCAACAGGCTACCCAGCCCTGTGGAACTCAGCCCTCAAAGGCAAAGGCGCGATGGGCGCGCAAGGCGGCGGCGACTACGATGACGTAGAAATTGGCCGCGCTGTGGTGTACATGACCAATGCTGCTGGCGGGAAGTTTGCTACGCCTGAACCAGTTGCGGCTGCTTCAGCTGACGGAGCATCTGCCCCAGCAGCATCTGCTCCTGTAGCTGCCAAATAAACAAGCTTCTTGCACTAAACCCCGCCTTTTGAGGCCAACAGGTTATTTCTGCGCTGCCAACACTCTGGCAAAAACGTCCGCGTCCACATTACCGCCGCATAGTGTAGTGCCCACCACTTGGCCTTGGATCAACGCACGCTCTTGCATGGCCGCTGCAAACGACGCAGCGCCTGCGCCTTCGGCTACGTTGTGGGTGTCGATGTAGATTGCGCGCATGGCAGCGGCCACTTCGGCGTCAGTCACTTTGACTATATGGTCGATGTGAGGTATCAAAACATCTAGCGCTGCTTGGTCGGCAATGCGGCAAGCCATGCCGTCGGCCAACACCGTAGTTACTGGCGATTCGATCACGCGCTTGGCGGCAATAGAGTCGGCATAGCTGGTGGCATGGCTGCTGACCACGCCTACTATTTTGACTTGATGGCCCAAGGCCAGCTTGGCAGCAATGGCGCTGGCAGCGCCCGAGCCCATGCCAATGGGCACATAGGCTACATCCATCTGCGGCACGGCTTTAAAAAACTCTAGCCAATAGGTGCTAACACCCAGTACCAAGTCAAGGTGAAAGCTGGGCACCATGTGTGCACCGCGCTGTTTGGCCAAGTTAATGGCAAACTCGCGCGCTTCTTGAAACTCGCTGCCATGCTCTATCAAGGTGACGCCTAGCGCACGCATGGCAGCATTTTTCTCGGTACTGTTGCCCAAGGGTACGACGATGGTGCAAGGCACGCCGTGTGTGCGCGCCGCCCAGCCTATGCTTTGGCCGTGATTACCGCGCGTGGCGCTGATCACTTCTTTGGGCAGCGCGTTAGATTTTTTTAGCTTGTCAAAATAGGTCAGTCCACCGCGAATTTTGAATGCACCAACGGGCGTATGGTTTTCATGCTTGACCCAGCAGTCGGTACCCAAGCGTTCGCTCAGCAGACCCCAGCGGTATTGCGGCGTGGCCTGAAAATCTCGGTACACCACTTGTGCGGCAGCTTCTATTTGGTCGAGTGTGAACATTATTTTCTTTCTGTCATGGCAATACTCAGTGCTAGACCAGCCAATACGCTGCCCATCACACAACGCAGTACAGCCACCCAACCGAGGCTGCGTTTAAAAATTGGGTAACTCGGGCAGCATATTAAAGCCCTTGTGATGTCAGCGTGACCAAACCTTTAGGGGTTTGCAATGTGGCGGTGAGGTTGGCTGGGCCTGCTTGTACAGTCACCCCCTCTAGTCCTATCGCAGCATAAGCTGCTTGCAGTGCAGATGCTTCGGGATGGGTAGAAGTGATACTTTGCAAGGTAACACCAGATCGCGGCAGACTGTTACGTGGGTGCAGGCGCAGCGGTTCTTTGTCACCTGCTTTGCCCCACTGAATGATGGTGGGCAGCATGCCGCTGAACAAACGCTTGCCATCATCGCGCACGGTAATTTGCCATTGCAAAAGCCCTTTGCGTGAATGGCGACTGGCCTCTAGCGCAGGGCCACGGTCAATGCCCAGGTTGCTGAGGGCTGCGCGTGCAGCTTGCACATCAGGTGTGTTGGCCACAAAGTGCACTAAGCGCGGCGCTAGGGCTACAGCGGCTTGCAGCGCCTCATTATCCATGTCAAACCAGCGTTTTTGCGCCGTAGATACTGCTCGAGCAGCTTCTGAATTAATAGCAATAATTTCGCAGTATGCCAACGGATTAGCGGGCGTGGCAATTTTGAATAAGCGGTTGTGCGTGCCAAACAGCTTGTGTTCGCCGCCCAAGCCGGGCGTAATGCCCAGCGCGGCTTCGCACCACGCAACACCTTGCTCTAGGTTGTTAGCCACGATGACTAGATGGTCAATTTGAGATTTCATAACGCTACCTTACCGTCGATACAGGTGACAGACGCGCCACCAATCCAAATATCAGCGCCGTCTTGCTCCACATGCACGCGGCCCGCGCGCCCCAACGCGGTGCCTTGTGCAGCGATGTAGCGGCAGGGGGCTAAGCCTGCGCCGATTAGCCATTGCGCGATAGCGGCGTTCAGGCTGCCAGTCACCGGGTCTTCGGCCATGCCGTTATTGCCAGGGAAGAAGGCGCGCACTTCAAATTGTGTTTGGTCACTTGCCCCCACGCTCTGCGCTAGCGCGTCGCCGCTGCCCCCCAAGGTGGCGTTCATGCCTTGGGGCGGCCCGGCGGCACTCAACCTTTCACCCACCACACCCACTTTGCCGCGCGGCCCCACAACGCCAATATCCAGCCCTGCAAGGATGGTGGAGTCCGGCTTGAGTGCTAACACTTGGTCTGCACTGCGCAGCATGACGCCGCGCCAGTTGGGGCCGTTATCGCACCAAGCATGCGCCACGATGTCACTGCGGTCAATTTTGAGGCCTCGCGCAATCAATGCCACATCGGCTTCATCTAGCGGGCCGCTTTTAATCAGCGGTGGCGCGGCAAAAGCCAATCGACTTGATGCTACATCGCGCTTAATCTTCACTAGCCCCACACCGCACTCTTGCACGATGTGCGCAGCCTTGGGTTTGCCGCCAGCCTCTAGCCACGCGTGGCATGTACCCAGCGTGGGATGGCCCGCAAACGGCAGCTCACGGCCGGGGCAGAAGATGCGCACTTTGTAGTCAGCGTCGGCATGTGTGGGCGGCAATAAAAATGTGCACTCCGATAAATTAGTCCAGTTGGTAAAATGTTGCATCTGCACTTGGCTAAGACCCGTGCCGTCTAGCACCACGCCCAAAGGGTTGCCGAAATATGCCTTTGCAGTGAAAACATCGACTTGTTTAAAGGAACGAAGTGACATATTAATTTCCCTTTGAGTCTTCATGAGGTAGGTGTGTTTTAAGTACTTCGGCCAACGCCGCAATGCCTTCGTTGATCTGCACCACGCTGGCAGTCACAAAAGACAGGCGCAGCGTGTTGTGCTGCACGTTACCGCTGTAGAACGCCGCACCGGGTACATAGGCCACATTGCGTTCTACCGCCTTGGGTAATAGATCTGCCGCATTCATACCCTGAGGCAGTTTGACCCATAAAAACATGCCGCCATCAGGTTTGTTCCATTGAATGCCTGTGCCAGCCAAATGCAGGTCTAGCGCAGCCAGCATGGCGTGGCACTGCGCTTTGTACAGTGCGCGGATGGTGGGCACATGGCGGTCAATAAAACCGTCTTTCAGTACCTCGGCCACCATGCGCTGGTTAAAGCTGGGGGTGTGCAGGTCGGCCGCTTGCTTGGCCTGCAACAGCTTGGGGTACAGCGCCTTGGGTGCTTGCTAAAGCTGCCCATATAAATGCAGCCCTCGGGGTTGCGTGCTGTCAATGGTGCGGGTGGCGGCACGTTAAACCACAAATCGCCATACGGGTTGTCTTCGACAATCGGCAAGCCAATGCGTTGGGCCTCGGCGCTCAGCGCAACGCGCCGCGCCTCGGACATGCTGTTGCCTGTAGGGTTTTGAAAATTGGGCAGTACATACAAAAACCGTGCGCCTGCTGCCTTGGCAGCCAAGTCGGCAACATCAATGCCTTCAGCATCACTGGCCACGCTGACAAACTCTGGCTCCATCGGTGTGAAAGCTTGCAAAGCGCCAAGATAGGTGGGCGTCTCCACCAATACGCGCGAGCCTTTGTCGATCAATATTTTGGCAATCAAGTCCAGCGCCTGTTGGCTGCCGGTGGTGATCAGCACCTGCGCAGGGTCCACATCCCAAGGTAATGATTGAGCCACCCATTCGCGTAGCGCCGCAAAGCCCTCACTTGCAGCGTATTGCAGCGCAGCTTGGCCATCGTCTTTTAAAACCTTGGCGCACGCTGCTGCAAACTCGGTGATGGGAAATGTCTTAGGTGAAGGCAGGCCACCCGCAAAGCTGATGATGCCGGGTTTTTCGGTGACTTTTAAAATCTCTCGAATCACCGAGGGGTTCATGCGCTCTGCGCGCTCTGCCATTGTCCATTTCATTATTTTTCTCCTGCTTGCGGGTCATAAAAACCAAATTTATAAAATCGTGGTTGAAGTTTTATTACAAAACGCCTGATTGCGGCGAATGCACAGAAATGTGGGATAGCGCTCGGGTAACGTATCCATCTTTTTCGCCTACAGGTGCGAAGTAGTGCAGCACTTCTCGCGCATGTTCCATGCTTTTCAGGCGTGCAATCATCCACGCAGAAATGTACTGTGCAGACAAACATCCACCAGCGGTTGCCATGTTGCAGTTAGCGTAGAAGGCTTGGTTCAACACATTTACACCTGCGGCCTGCACCCACGGTTTACTGGTCGTATCTGTACACGCAGGCATTTGGCCTATCAGGCCCAGTTTAGCCAACAAGAAAGTACCAGAGCACTGCGCCGCGATCAGTTGTTTTGCAGGATTGAGTTGCAGTTGCCCCATGATAAATGCATTGTCAGCGACCTCTCGCGTCTTCATGCCGCTGCCTATCACTACTGCATCGGCATCATTGGCTTGTTGCAGATCGATATGGGCATCGATAGTCAGGCCATTCATGGAGGTAACTCGCTGTGTGGGGCTACTAATGCTGACTTTCCAATTGGTATCACCCAGCAACGAAATTCGGCTCAACATTCCGTAGGCAATCAGGGAGTCAAGTTCATTAAATCCATCAAAGGTAAGGATTGCGATATGCATCGTATTTTCTTTCGTCCTCTTGGCTCTAGTCCACAATAAAAAGCTTAGCACCCTGCAGCGAGGTTGAATGGTGCGGCTTGGTGCGCCACCAGTGGGTAGTATCAAAAGGAATTCTGCGCATTTTCATTTTGCGGCTCCCTGAACATTACTCACAGGCATTTTTTTACCTATAAATACAGTGGCAATGACTGCAACGCCAAACCCTAAAGTGATAGCGTCAAGCTTCTCACCTAACAACGGAATCGCAAACAGCAAACTTAAAAATGGCTGCACTAACTGCACTTGGCTGACCCGCACTGCGCCGCCCAATGCCAAGCCTTTGTACCATGCGAAGAAGCCTATCCACATCGAGAATACTGCTACATAGGCAAACGCCCACCAGCTACTGGCGCGTATTTGGGCTATATCGGTAGGCGCGATCCACAAGGTCACTGGCACAGTGATGGGTAACGACAACACCAGCACCCAGCAAATGACTTGCTCTGCGCCCAAGCTGGGCGTAAGCCGCGCGCCACCAATGTAGCCCAGCGCGGCGCTGCCCATGGCCAGCAGCAAAAACACGTCGGCCAGATGCAAACTGAAGTGGCCCGCGCTGTCAGCTGAACGAACCACCATAAATGCGAGCACTAGCAAAGTGCCTGCCAGCGCGCATAACCAAAATGCGGTGCTGGGCTTTTGTTTAAACCACACGGCGGCTACCACAGCCGTGGTCAGTGGTAGCAAGCCAGTGACCACGGCGCCATGCATGCTAGGCACATACTGCAAAGCCAGCGACATGAACAGCGGAAAACCCACCACCACGCCCAGTGCGGTAAAAGCGATTAAGCCCCATTGCTTAGCCGCTGGCACGCGCAGCGCGCCGCGCTGGTGCTGCACCAGCAAATACAAAACCGACAGCACCCCCGCCACCGCCGCCCGGCCAAAAGTAACAAACCACGGTGACAGCTGCGGCGCGGCGCTGGAGCCCACGGCCATTTTGGTCATGGGCAAGGTAGCGGCAAAAATCACCACGCCCAGCAGGCCTAGTAGCAAGCCATTGCGTTCGTTGTGTGCTGTGGTCATTGCGACGGTGTTCATACAGTAGCCATCCAGGCTGCAGTCGCTACCAGCACCAAGGCCATGACACGGTTAAACCACAACAACCTTGCACCACGTGCCAGCCAATCACGCAGCAGCGCGCCCGCAGCAGCGTAGACAAAGTTGCTGGTAAAAGCGAAAAGCATCATCGTGGGCAGCACCACGGCAAAGCGCGCCAACGTGTCGCCGCGCCCCGCCACCCAGCCTGCCACGACAGCCAAGGCAAACATCCACGCTTTGATGTTGACGAACTGCAGCGCAGCGCCTTGCCAAAACGTGACCTGCAGCCGCGCACTGTCGGCCTGCGCCAAGCTGCCTGAGCGCGACAACTTAAAGGCCAGCCAGAGCAAATAACCCACACCCCCTACCTTGACCACCATGCGCAGCGCAGGCACGGCCACGATCAAGCTGCCCACGCCAGCGGCACACACGGTTAGCAGCACGCCCCAGCCCACGGGCACTGCGCAGACAAAACGTAAGGCATGGCGCAAGCCGTAGTTGGCTGCCAGCGCGGTAGACAGCGTAGTGTTGGGCCCCGGAGAAAAACTCATGGCGGTGCCCAAAACTAACAATGCGGTGAATTCTTGCCAATTCATTTTGTAGAGCGTGCGAATTATGAGGTTTGTGCAATTTTTGGAGCGCGTACAGGCCAGTTGGCTAACCCAATACCACCAATCACCAAGACAAAAACTAGAAACTTCCAGGGCGCAAACGTCTCTGCAAAAAATAGTGCGGCCGACGCCATGCCAAACACCGGCACCAGCAGCGCCCAAGGCGTCACCACCGAGGCTGGGTACTTCGTCAGCAGCATGCTCCACACACCAAAGCCTACCACCGTAGCACCCACCCCCTGCCACACCACGGCGCTCCACGCAGCAAAGCTGGCACTTTGCGTCTGCTGCAGCGCCAGCGCTGGGCCTACCGCTATATACGCCACAACAGCCAGCGGCGGTACAGCAAACAAACTGCTCCACACAATGAATGACAGCATATTAATTTTGACTGTTGCCTGCTTAGCCACATGCTTGGTGAGTAGGTTAGACACTGCCCAGAATGATGTGGCGGCCAAGGTCAACGCTAAGCCGCGCAGAGTCAAGTCAGCGTCGATGTGCCAGCCTACCAATGCCAAGCCTGCAACTGCTGCTACCAGCCCCAGCACTTGCCTGCTGGACACCCGTTCGCTGAAAATAATAGCGCTGAACACAATGGTGATAAAAACCTGCAACTGCATGAGCAACGAAGCCAACCCGGGCGTAATACCGTTATGCAATGCCATGAACAGCAGGCCAAACTGGCCCGTTCCCAAAGCAAAGCCGTTGATAACCAACCAGCCGACCTTGACGTCGGGTTTAGGCAGCCAAAAAACCAAAGGAAATGCCGCCAGAGCAAACCGCAGCAGCGACAGCAGCAATGGGTCAAACTCTTGCAGGCCAAATTTCATAACGACGAAATTGCTGCCCCATATGAAAGTGACCAACAGCAGCAGTAACGCATCCGCAACAGAGATAACGTCAGAGGCAGGGCGAAGGGGTGAATGCATGGGGACTGGATTGGGAATGATTTTCACTGTACAGTGGTTAACTATACAGAACCAGTACAGTTAAACGCCTCAGTCGTTGATGTGTATTGGTAATTCTTCAGATACAGCGGCTTATTGTGAACCCTCAGGAAACCACGCTATGCTAATGCGCACCTCGTCCCTTAGCTTGACCGACCAACTCGTGGCACGCTTTACGGAGCGTATTAAAAATCGCCTGTTAACTGCTGGCGCGCGGCTGCCCAGCGTGCGCCAGTGCGCAGCGCAGCATCGGGTGAGCCCACACACCGTGGTGGCGGCCTACGACCAGCTGGTAGCCGCAGGCTTGGTAGAGGCGCGCAAGCAGCGTGGGTTTTATGTGCGCGATGCACAACAATCTAAGTCAAATCAGCATCTAACCCAAGTAAAACCTGCTCAAGAAGCTATTAAAAACATAGTAGTAACCGATCTACCCACAGGCATATCGCTGCGCGCCAGCACTGGGCTAACGGGGCGTCTGCAAGCGCGCATTGACGCAACCGCGCTGATACGCGGCATGTTTCACCACAACCGTGGCGGGCTGGGTACGCATTGGCCACAGCCGGGCATGGGCGTGTTTCCGCCTGATTGGTTAGAGTCGGACTTTATGAGTGCAGCGGTACGCAAAGTCACCCACAGCAAAGCCTTGCTAGAGCTGAGCCTAAAGTACGGCGAACCTAAAGGCGACAGTGGTTTGCGCAACGCGCTGTCTACCCGGCTGCGCGACCTGAGTATTGACGTACCGGCAGACCGCATTATCACCACCGTGGGCGCAACGCATGGCCTAGACATTGTGAGCCGCACGCTACTGAAAGCGGGCGACTGCGTGATGGTGGAAGAGCCCGGCTGGGCGGTAGAGTTTGCGCGGCTAGACGCACTGGGCATGCGCATACTGCCGGTGCAACGCCGCGCTGATGGGCCTGATGTTGAGGTGATGGCCAAATACTGCCAAGAGCATGCGCCCAAGCTGTTTGTCAGCGTCAGCGTGTTCCACAATCCTACTGGCTACTGCATCACACCGGGCAGCGCGCACCGCGTGCTGCAGCTGGCTAACAGCCAAGATTTTCATATTGTTGAAGACGATACGTACAGCCATCTCGCCCCTGCACACGCTACCCGCATGTGCGCGCTGGACGGGCTGCAGCGTACCATCTACGTGAGTGGGTTTGCCAAAATACTAGCGCCGAACTAGCGCGTGGGCTACATTGCGGCACCGGCAGATCTGGTCGAACGTATGCTAGACACCAAGCTGCTATCTACCCTGACCACGCCTTCTCTGCTAGAAAAAGCCATGGCCATTTGCATCGAGCAAGGCCACCTGCGTCGCCATGCAGAGCGCATCCGCACAAGGCTAGAAGCGGCCCGCACGCGCAGTGTCAAACTGGCTTTGCAAGCAGGCTATACGTTTGCTGCAGAACCCGCTGGTTTATTTGGCTGGGTAGATACCGGGGTTGACACCGATGTGCTTGCGCAGCACATGCTAGACGACGGCTATTTGCTGGCACCCGGCGCACTGTTTCATGCCAGCCGCAACCAGCCCAGCACTTTGATGCGGATTAATTTTGCGGCAACGCAAGAGGCAGCGTTTTGGAAGGTGTTTAGCCGCTACCGTGCAAGCCTAGCCGGCAGCACCACGGCCAAGCCGGTTAAAGCGTAGCGCCGCGCAAGGCCATGCTGGCCAAGCCCGCTTGCACTACCGCTACCATGCTGCCGCTGGGGCCCATAGCGTCTACGCGCACGACATCGGGTTCATCACTAGGGTCTTCTAGCGTATCAAATTGGCTAAGCACCAAACTAGGCGGGTAAAAATGCCCGCTGCGCTCGGCCACGCGGCGCAGCGATTCTTTAGGAGTGATGTGCAGGTACACAAAGCGCACGCCCGGCGACACTTTGCGCAGCGTATTGCGGTAACTACTTTTTAGGGCGGAGCAAGCCAACACGCAGCCTGCGGGGTATTTGGCCACCTCGTTGCACAAAGTTTGCAGCCAGCCAGCCCGGTCGGCGTCGCCTAGCGGTATGCCTTCGCGCATTTTGTGTACGTTGGCGCTGGGGTGAAAATCATCACCTTCGATCCAAGGCAGGTCAAGCGCTGCCGCCAGCTTGCGCGCTACGCCCGATTTGCCGCAACCGGCTACACCCATCACCACAATCAATGCCATGGGTGTGAGTGTAAATTACACAAGGGTTTTATCCAACCGTTTGACTATTTTTAATAACTTAGTTTGCTAGTTTTGTCACCGCGACCTGCATGGGCCGCATCTGTTAGCGCCTTAGTCAGCACACTGGTGATCACACCTGCAAAGTAGCTGGCGCCCCACTGGGCATAACGAACTTCGTCCTCAGGCGTAAGGGCTAAAACGCCTGCACATTTGCCCGTTGACGCAATAGCGCGCAAGGCTTTTTCAATCGCGGCTTGCACCACGGGGTCGTAGAAGCGGTTTTCAAACCCCATGCTGTGGGCCAAATCGTTGGGGCCAACGAATACAGCGTCTACGCCGTCTACAGCAGCTATTTCAGCGGCGGCGTCTACTGCCTCAATGGATTCAACCATTACCACCAAGGCCACGTCTTGGTTGCTACGTGTATCGTGTTCTGCACCGCCAAAGGCACCAAAACCTGCTGCGCGCACCGAGTAAGCGCAACCTCGGTCCCCCGTAACGCCGGCAAAGCCAGTAGCTCGGGGATAGCGTACTTTTTTAACAATCTCGCGCGCATGCGCAGCGCTGTGCACCATGGGGATTTGCAGCCCGCTGGCCCCTGCGTCTAGCGTGCGCGCAATGTCATGCTCTAGGCAACGCACCAGTGCAGGCATGCCCGTAGCACGGGCGGCGCGTAGCATGTGTTCAGTGGTCTCCAAGCTGGCGCTGCCATGCTCGTTATCGATGATAGTGAAGTCATAGCCCGCAAAGGCCGTCATTTCTACCAATACGGGTGACCCCAAGCCGTTGAACAAGCCGCGCATGGGTGTGCGGTTTTTGATCATCTGGTTCAAACGGGGCTCGATAGGGCGATGCAGATGGGTTGCCATAAATTTGTCTCGTTATATTTATCTGCTTATCGTGCCGCGTTAAACCCACAGCTGCGCGAGAACTGGATGATGATTAACTTACCTGATTTGATACTGAAAATAGGTGTAAATTTATTTGTGCGGCTGGCAGAACAAGCGATTGAGAAGACAACGGGTTAAAGTGATCTAATCAGCTAAATACTATAAATTTAATAGCTGCTTGAGCAGTATTTACTTGGGTTACCGCTCTATTTGGATTATAAATTCACTGCAAACCACGCTCTAGCGTGCGAATCACCTCGCCTGCAAAATCGGCATAGCTCATCGGCCCATCAGGGCGCAGCCAAGTAAAGGTCCAGTTGATCATGCCCATCAGCATCATGGTGATGGCGCTTTGGTTGGCGTCTGTCAGCCGATCAGGGTAGGCGCGACGTAAAAATCGGGTGAAGGCGATGACAATATCGCGCTGGCGTTGCAATATCAAATCGCGCTGCGACTTGCCTAGCGCTGCATCCACAGCATCGCTTAAAAACTTAGTGTCGTTCAGCAGCGCCACATGGCGCGTGGCGGAGTTTTCGTATTCGGCTAAGAAGGCCCGCACCAGTTCGTGCAGCGCTTGTCTGTCAGTCATTTTTTGGCGTTGTGCATGCGCATCGGTCTCGCCCACTACGGCCAGCAGGCGCTGGGTGTAGCGGTCTAGCAGGTCAAACAGCAGCGCCTCTTTGCTGTCGTAATAATGGTAAATGCGTGCTTTGCTGGCCCCCACTTTGGCCGCCACGGTAGCCATGCTTGCAGCGCTGTAGCTTTGGTCTGCAAAGCACTGTGCGGCTGCGTCCAAAATGGAGTCGCGCTTTAAGTGATGGTCTGCAGACTGCGGGCGGGCCATGGTTTGGTAGCCTCAATAAGGATTGGGGTAGCCCAATGCACCCAGCAGCAAAATTTCTAGTGCCTCCATCTTAAAAGCGTCTTTCTCAGTCGCCTCATGGTCGTAGCCTTGGGCATGCAAGGTGCCGTGGATGATGAGGTGGGCGTAATGGGCCTCAAGTGTTTTGCCTTGCTCTGCGGCTTCGCGCGCTACCACCTCGGCGCACAGCACCAGGTCGGCCATCACCACCGGCTCGATTGCGTAGTCAAAGGTCAGCACGTTGGTGGCGTAATTTTTTTGGCGGTATAGCTTGTTCAGGCGCTGGGCTTCCCCCACGCTCTCAATACGCACGGTCATCTCTGCTGCGCCTAGCAGCGCATGGCGCACCCAGGCGTGCACGCGGGAGCGGGTAATTACTTTTCGCAGTGCGGCCACGTTGGGCACATCGCCCCATTGCAGCTGAATGCTCGTTTCAAAGGTGTTTTTAAGTGACAAATAAGCCTCCTAGGCCGTAGATCCTGCTCAAGCAGCTATGAAATTAATAGTAATTTTACTTCTTGGCTGCGTCATACGCGTCCACAATGCGCGCGACCAGCGGGTGTCGCACGACGTCGGCGCTGGTAAATCGGCTGTGGGCAATGCCTTGCACGCGCTTTAGCACCACGTCGGCTTCCACTAAGCCACTGGTTTGGTCGTGCTGCAAATCTATCTGGCTCACGTCGCCAGTAATCACCGCTTTGCTGGCAAAACCTATGCGCGTTAAAAACATTTTCATCTGCTCAGGCGTGGTGTTTTGCGCTTCGTCCAAAATAATAAAGCTGTGGTTTAGCGTACGTCCACGCATAAAGGCCAGCGGCGCAATTTCGATCTGCTGGCGTTCAAACGCCTTGAGCACTTTGTCTACACCCATCAGCTCGTACAGCGCGTCGTACAGGGGGCGCAAATACGGGTCAACCTTTTGCGTTAAATCGCCAGGTAAAAAGCCCAGCCGCTCACCCGCCTCTACCGCTGGGCGGGTAAGCACAATGCGCTGCACGCTGCTGCGCTCTAGCGCATCTACCGCGCTGGCTACTGCCAAATAAGTTTTGCCTGTGCCCGCTGGGCCAATGCCAAAGGTAATGTCGTGACTAGCGATGTTCTCTAAATACGTGGCTTGGTTGGGCGTGCGGGCGCGCAGGTCTTCGCGCCGGGTTTGCAGCGTGCTGGTGCCATCTGCGGTCATGCCTGCGTCGCCTGCCAACATCAGTTGCAGCGTTTCTAGGCTGATGGGCCGCGCCGCAATCTCGTACAGCGCTTGCAGCAGCTCCATACCGCGCGTGGCAGCGGCCTTGGGGCCATCAACCTTGAACTGCTCGTGGCGGTGGGCGATTTTCACATCCAGCGCCTGTTCGATGCGGCGCAAGTTTTCGTCCAAAGGGCCGCACAGGTGGCTAATACGGGTATTGTTGCTAGGCGAGAAAAGGTGGCGAATAATCAAGTGGATAATCCTGTTAGAACCCGCATCTTAGCTAAAAGCGCCCACCACTTTACAAACACCCCCGCAAAACACCATGATTGGCAAACTTACCGGCACTTTGGCAGAGAAAAATCCACCGCAAATCATTGTGGACTGCGGCGGCGTAGGCTACGAGGTAGATGTGCCCATGAGCACGTTTTATAACCTGCCCAGCTTGGGCGACAAGGTCAGCCTGCTTACCCATTTTGTCGTGCGCGAAGATGCGCAAATACTGTTTGGCTTTGGCACCGCGCAAGAGCGCATCACCTTTCGCCAACTCATCAAAATATCCGGCGTCGGCCCCAAAATGGCGCTAGGCGTATTAAGCGGCATGAGCGTAGCCGAACTGTCCCAAGCCGTCACCCTGCAAGACGCCAACCGCCTGACCAAAATACCTGGCGTGGGAAAAAAGACTGCCGAACGATTGATGCTAGAACTAAAAGGCAAGCTGGGCGCCGACATCGGCATGCCCACCAGCGCGGCCAACGACAACCAAGCCGATATCTTGCAAGCCCTCATCGCGCTAGGCTACAGCGACCGCGATGCAGCATTGGCGCTGAAAGCGCTGCCGCAGGACTGTGGGGTGAGTGAGGGGATTAAGTTGGCGCTGAAGGCGTTGGCAAAATAGAAAACACAAGGAAACACCATGGCCATACTTGAAGGAATACAGATTAAAAATTTCCGCGCTCTGAAGGATGTAACCTTGGGACGTGTGCTATTAAATCAGCAAACCGAGTTGCCTCGGTTGGTCGCAGTAATAGGCGCGAACGGTACTGGTAAATCAAGTATCTTAGATGCACTTAGTTTTTTGGGTGACTGTTTACGTGAAGGCGTTGAGGCTGCATGCGATAAACCACACCGCGCTGGTTTTGATAAATTACGCAGCCTTGGGAGTACCGATCCCATAGAGTTTGAGATTAGGTATCGCAATGGGGTAGAGGCCCCGATTAATTACACTTTGCACATTGATTGCAACTCTGTAGGTCATGTTTTTGTAGCTAAAGAAGAGCTCAAACATAAACCAGGTGACCGAAAAAATAAAGGCCGCCCTCTCACTTTTATTGCGCTAAAAGATGGTAAGGGTGCAGCTTGGGCTGGGGGTGAAATGATTCCAAAAAATCGTCAATCTATTGAGATGGCAAATGATCAAGAGCTCGCGATTGTTGCAGTGGGTGCCTTAAAGAATCACCCTCAAATTCAGCGTTTTCGTGAATTTATGAGCCGTTGGTATTTATCGTATTTTGTTCCTGAGTTGGCACGTCGCACCCCTGTAGCAGGAGCACAACCACATCTAGACCGCACAGGTGAAAATTTGGCGAATTATCTTCAATACATCGAACGAGAAAGAAAACCTCAATTCAAAAAAATGTTGTCGCAATTAGGCAAGAAGATACCCGGCCTTGAACATATTGCGTACGATAAAACGATTGATGGAAATTTAGTTTTAATGTTCTATGCCATGGGATTTGGAGATAAGCCCTTCTTTCAACGTGCCATGTCGGATGGAACACTCAAGCTGCTTGCCTATTTGCTGCTTATGGAGGATCCTGATCCAGCCCCATTAGTAGGAATTGAAGAGCCTGAAAATGGTTTGCATCACCATTTGCTATCTGCGCTTGCCAACGAACTGAAGGACTATGCGCAGAAAGAACATGGCCCACAGGTTTTGCTCACCACGCATTCTCCTAATCTGATTGATGTACTTACTCCCGAGGAAGTCTGGGTTTTGGACAAAGGGAAAGACGGATTCTCCACTCTCACGCGAGCCGCAGACATTCCAGGCGTACAAGCGCTGTATGACCAAGATATTCTCATGGGAAGTCTTTGGTATAGCAATCATTTGAGCGTCACCACGCCATGAGTTGGATTGAAGTGTTAGTGGAGGGCTCGTCCGATGTGCCCGCCGTTAGAGAGGTACTGACGCGCAAATTTTCGCTCATAGAAAATCAACACTTTAGAATTCATCCGCACAAAGGAAGGGGTGATTTACCCAGAAATATTTTAAAAAATCCGGATCTGCAAAATCGTAGTCTTTTGCACCAACTACCTTTCAAGCTTACAGGATATAGCACTTGGTTAACAAAAAAGGATTGGGTTTTGGTGGTTGTGGATGCCGACAATACTCCTTGCCATGAATTACTAAGTGACTTGCAAGCGATGCTACAAACGCTACCGAAAGTTCCTCGTGTGCTATTTTGGATTGCTATTGAAGAGACTGAGAGTTGGTTTATTGCCGATACAGCGGCTGTCAAAAGTGCTTACCCCAAGGCAACTCTTATAAATCTGAAAAAGATTGCGCCTGATGCGGTATGTGGTGCGTGGGAAAAGCTGAAAGAGGCAATCCAAGCACCCGGAAAAGACAAGACGGCTTGGGCAGAGGCAATCGCTCCGCATCTGGATTTCGACACACCATCATCGCCAAGTTTAAAAAAACTTATTGAAGGTATAGAGCGCGAGCTTAAAGTATCCAGCAAACAACCATGACCATCCAAACCGATAACTTCTCCCTGCCCGAACGCCCAAACAACCGCGTGATCTCGGCTACGCCTGACTCGCCTAAAGAAGAGGCTATTGAGCGAGCACTGCGGCCTAAACTGCTGGACGAATACGTGGGCCAGGCCAAGGTGCGGGAGCAGTTGGAGATTTTTATCGGGGCAGCTAAAAAGCGCAGCGAGGCGCTAGACCATGTGCTGCTGTTTGGGCCGCCAGGCTTGGGTAAAACTACGCTCAGCCACATCATCGCGCACGAGCTTGGCGTGAACTTGCGACAAACCTCTGGCCCGGTGCTAGAGAAGCCCAAAGATTTGGCGGCGCTGCTGACCAATCTGGAAAAAAACGACGTACTGTTTATCGACGAGATTCACCGCTTAAGCCCCGTGGTGGAAGAGATCTTGTACCCTGCGCTAGAAGACTACCAAATCGACATCATGATTGGTGAGGGACCTGCTGCGCGAAGTATCAAGCTAGATTTGCAACCCTTCACTCTAGTGGGTGCTACCACCCGCGCTGTCATGCTGACCAACCCGCTGCGCGACCGCTTTGGCATTGTGGCGCGGCTAGAGTTTTATACGCCTGAGGAATTGGCACGCATTGTCAAACGCAGTGCCGCGCTGCTGAACGCGCCGATTCATGAGGAAGGCGGTTTTGAGATTGCCCGCCGCTCACGCGGCACACCGCGTGTTGCCAACCGCCTGCTGCGCCGCGTGCGCGACTATGCGGACGTAAAAGGCACTGGCATCATCACGCTAGACATTGCCAACAAAGCACTGAAGATGCTGGACGTAGACCCGCAAGGTTTCGACATCATGGACCGTAAGCTGCTGGAATGCGTGATTCACCGCTTTGATGGCGGCCCCGTGGGGCTAGACAACATAGCGGCCAGCATTGGCGAAGAACGCGACACGATTGAAGATGTGATTGAACCGTATTTAATTCAGCAAGGCTACCTGCAACGCACCCCGCGCGGGCGCATTGCCACGCTGGCGGCGTTTAAACATTTGGGTGTGGTGCCGCCCAAGGCTGAGAACGGTTTGTTTGGCGAGGTTTGAACGGTACTGGGCGCTTTAACTTCCCGTTTGCAATGCCCGGCGTCGTTGTTAACCTTGGATGGGCGGCGTGACATATCGCTCGCCCTGATCGATGTGGTAATTTTAAGTCACGCGCTTCGGTCGGACGCAATGGAGGTCGGCAGAATTTCCTTCCTGTCTTGGGACCTCGCGGTCACACAGCACCACACGGTATGCCCATGCCAAACGGACCTGCTGCCCTTTATTGTTTGTCATAGGCACACCGAACGTTGCTGCGTTCCACTAGCGTGGTTGCTGGCAGAAAAACAGCCGCTGCGAACACTGTTTTATTTACCGCGACCGCCGCCGAGCTAAGCCCTAGCCCTCTACAAGCGGGCTGCTGTGGCGTGTGTCATATGACAAACAATAAAGGGCCGCAGGTCCGTTTGGCATGGGGCACACGCCGCAGCAGTGCGCGTGCCAGAACAACGAACCCAGTATTAGCCTGTAGCACCAGCCGAGCATTTGCTTCAGGCTAAGATGTGTCAGGTCGTAGTTTCATCGCGCGCAGTGCCTTGCAGCGCAGCATAGACTGCGTCATCTAAATGCGAGGCATCAGCCCAGCCCACGATGGTGAAATGCTCACCGTTCCACAGCAGCCGGTTAATCGCTGCGTTGTGCAGGTCCCAACTGCGGGGGGCTTGCAGGTCGAGGCCGGTAGCGGCGCGGTACAGGATGTCCATCACGCCGCCGTGGGCTACTAGGGCAATATGCTGGCCTACGTGACGCTGCGCCAGGGCTTGCACACAATGCACTACGCGCTCTCGTAAACGCAGCAATGACTCACCGCTCGGGGGCGTAAAGTCGGGTACGCGCTTGCGCCACATTAGCGCTTGTTCCGGCCAAGCGGCCTCTATCTCGGTAAAAGTCTTACCTTCAAACTCGCCAAAGCCGCGCTCACGCAGGCCTTCGTCGGTTTGTATTGGCAGGCCGTGCGGTTTGGCAATCGACAATGCCGTGTCGTAGGCGCGCCATAAATCGCTGCTGTACACCACGCTAATATCTTCATCGGCCAGCGCCTGTCCTGCGCGCTCGGCCTGCCAGCGGCCTTTAGCGTTCAGGCCTATGTCTAGCTGGCCTTGGATGCGGGTATCCACGTTCCAAGCGGTTTCGCCGTGGCGCACAGCAGTGATACGGGTAACGTCCATAACTATAAATTTAATAGCTGCTTGAGCAGGTAGTACAGCTTGCGTAGCCTATTTTGTATAAATTCCGCACTTAAATTAACGTGGAATTTCAACCCGCACTTGGCGCGGGCCAGACGGTGGCGTTGGAAAGCCCTGCAGAGCTGCGTTTAGCATGGCGGGCAGTATGGCGGCGCTGTCGGCCCACGGGCCTTCGTGGCGGGCGCGGGTCTCAAACACCACTTGGCTGCTGGTGGTGTCGCGCAGCAGCAGGGCAATGTCGCGCACGTAGTAGGGCGGTGCAGGGTACGCATAGCCGTAAGGGTAGCCGCCCCAGCCTGACCAGTAGGGGCCGCTGCCAATGGTGACCGACACGCTGCCTGCGCTGCCGCCGGGCACGCCGATGACGCCAATCGACCCAATGGGCCGGTAGCCCCAGTCGTCCCAGTAAGCACTGCGTTCTTGCGCCTGCATGGTCAGTGTCAGTTGTACGCTGTAGCGCGCTGCGGGGCTGCCGGGCGCATCGCCCACGCGCTGCAGCTTGACTTTGTCTAAGGCGGCTTGCACCATCGCCTCGATCTGGTCTTGGCGCTGGGTATCTGCTTGCTGGGACGGCAAGCGCTCAAACCGGTAGGTGCTGCCTGGGGCAATAGCGGCCTTAGAAAATGCTGTCACATCGCTGTCAATCACGCGCACGGTAGAGCAGCCGGTAAGCTGCAGCAGGATGACAAATGCTATTAATAAAATAGCTGTTTGAGCATTATTTACAAGGGCTACAGCACTAAAACGCTTATAAAACATGGCTTGCAACCTAGTCAAACCGCACTACGTTGGCCGCAGGTGCAAAGCTGTCGGTATCAAACGCTTTGTCACCATCTTGGTCGGGCGCGCCGGTGGTAGATAAGTTTTTAAAGTCGTGCAGCTTGGCGTCCATCAAATGCGACGGCACTACGTTTTGCATGGCGTGCAGCATATTGTCTAGGCGGCCAGGGTGCTTGGTTTGCCATTCGCGCAGCATGATGCCTACTTGCTTACGTTGCAGGTTTTCTTGGCTGCCGCACAGAGTGCACGGGATGATGGGGTATTGCTGCACTTGGGCGTATTTAACCAAATCGCGCTCGTCGACATAGGCCAGCGGGCGAATAACAATGTGCTCGCCATTGTCGCTTTGCAGCTTGGGCGGCATGCCCTTTAACTTGCCACCGAAGAACATATTGAGCAGCAGCGTTTGCAACATGTCGTCGCGGTGGTGGCCTAGGGCAATTTTGGTGCAGCCCAGCTCTTTGGCCACGCGGTACAAAATGCCTCTGCGCAGCCTAGAGCACAGCGAACACATGGTTTTACCGTCAGGGATTTTGTCTTTGACGATGCTGTAGGTGTCTTGATTTTCGATATGGTATTTAACCCCCAGCTTATCGAGGTAAGCTGGCAGCACATCAGCCGGAAAGCCGGGTTGCTTTTGGTCTAGGTTGACGGCGATCAGCTCAAAATCAATCGGTGCGCGTTTTTGCAGTTTCAGCAAAATGTCCAGCATGGCATAGCTGTCTTTGCCGCCCGACACACACACCATCACCTTGTCGCCTTCTTCAATCATGTTGAAGTCAACAATTGCCCGGCCTACCTCACGGCAAAGGCGTTTTTCTAGCTTGTGCTCTTCGCGCTCGATTTTTAAAACGTCGCGGGTTTGTGTGGGGGGCTCAATAATGGCAGTCATGCGCCATTTTCGCACTGATGGCGTGTGCAATTT
>JAYSWJ010000262.1:0-3119 GCA_043718065.1 Polaromonas sp. | reverse complement strand
TTGTTCTCTGCGTGGGTTGAACAGCCCGCGTTACGGTGAGGATTATTTGGTGACTGGCCGTGTCGCCGTCGTAGATTTTCCGGTGACAACCGGTCTCGTGCTACTTTGGTCGCAAGTGAGATAGCGTATGCCGACCGACCGATTTCTGGTACCCCAGTTGAGAGGGCGGTTGGCATACGCTATCTCACCACCCAGAGACTAAGCTGATGCGAAACGATCACACACCAAGATGGCCAAGCGGTGATGGAGCGTGGTCGTGATGGAAATTTGCACTACGAGATTTTGCACACCTCAAATAAGATGCAAAGCATGTTGGATATCGTCGTTCTGTTCTTTCTACTCGGTCTGTTTGCCCGCTTGGTCAAAAGCGACCTGGCATTGCCTGGCGCGTTGTATGAGACTTTGTCGATTTATCTGCTGCTGGCTATTGGCTTGAAGGGCGGGATTGAGCTGTCTAAGCAAAGCTTGCAAACGGTGCTGCCGCAGGTGCTGTGGTGCGTTGGCATGGGGCTGGCGATACCTTGCCTGCTGTACCCGGTGCTGCGGCGTATTGTGCGGCTGAATGGTTTTGACGCGGCCTCGGTGGCGGCGCATTATGGGTCGGTTAGCGTGGTGACGTTTGCGGTGGCTAGCGCGTATTTGGTGCAGCAGCAGGTGGCGTTTGAGGCGCATGCCGCGCTGTGGGTGGCGCTGCTGGAGGCACCGGGTATTGTGGCGGGCATAGCGCTGGCGCGCTGGTCTGCAAGGCAGATGGAGCGGCCAGCGGCTGGGGCTGGGGCAACCACACCTGTCTACACATCTGCCTACGCATCTTCTAGTGCTAAATCTTCTACGCCTAATTCTGCAGCCACTTCTTCTGCAGCCACTTCTATTGCAGCGACTGCCAGCAACATAAACAAAACTGGCAGCACTTTGCAGGCGCTGGCACACGACGTGTTTTTAGGCAAATCGGTGCTGCTGCTGGTGGGCGGCTTGGTGATAGGCACCACCATGGGCGAGGCGGGTACTGCACCTATTGCGCCACTGTTTACAGTGCTGTTTAAGGGCGTGCTGGCGGTGTTTTTGCTAGAACTGGGCCTGGTAGCCGGGGCACGGCTGGGCGAGCTGCGGCGCTACGGTGTGGGCTTGATTGCTTTTGCCGTGCTAGCGCCACTAGCACTGGCGGTAGTAGGCGCACTGGGCGGCAAGCTGCTGGGCCTTAGCACCGGCGGCACGGCCATTATGGCTACGCTGGCGGCCAGTGCCAGCTACATTGCTGCGCCTACCGCCATGCGTATTGCCGTGCCGCAGGCTAATGCGGCGTTGTCGATTACAGCGGCGCTGGGCATTACGTTTCCGTTTAACGTGATTGTGGGCATACCGCTGTACTTAAAGCTGGCGCAGGCTCTGGCCTAAATAGTCAAAAGTACAATTTCTGAGCTAACTTGTTTGAATTAAATTTTTCAAAATCAGCACCCGAAACATCCCATGACCACCCACCCCAAGAAACTTCTTGTCATCATCACCGAAGCGGCGATAGAAAAGCGGCTGATTAGCGATGCCAAGCGCCTGGGCGCGCAGGGCTACACCGTGTACGACGTGCGCGGCGGCAGCCAGCACGCCACGCACGAGGGCGCGTGGGAGGCCGACCGCATGATAGAAATCAAAATTATTTGCGACGCCGCCGTGGCCGACACCATTGCCCAGCATGTGATGGCACAGTATGCAGACCACTACGGGGTAAGTTTATTTTTTACCGATGTGCAGGTCGTTAGGCCGCAAAAGTTTTAAACAACTTAACCCGACATCACCTAAGCTAATCTTTCTGAAGCACATCTGCAGTGCTACAATAAAAACGTCGACAGCAGGAGAGTGATGTAACGCAGCCAACCAGCTACATGCATCCACCGAAGGCGCAAACTTCCATAATCGCTCAGGTTCCCGTACTGCCTAACGACATTAGCCGTCTGGAGAGCCGATGTGTGCAACGCACATCGCACCGAAGGAGCAAAACTTATCTTTGTGGGTAAGTTGAATCTCTCAGGTACCAAGGACAGTGGAAGCGGCCGCAGCTTATATTGCTTATTGAAATTGCTTATTCATCATTCAGGTTGCTATATTTAAAATAGCTGCTTGAGCAGTATCTGCCTGGGTAAACCGTTGTTTTAACGTTTAAAAAACGTTCTTCACTAGGAAACAAGACTATGAAAGTCATCGTATTAGGCGCAGGCGTTACAGGTATTACTACGGCTTGGTTTTTGCGCCAGCAGGGCCATGAGGTTACGGTGGTAGACCGCAGCGCGGGCGCTGCCATGGAAACCAGCTTCGCCAACGGCGGGCAAATATCAGTTAGCCACGCCGAGCCTTGGGCCAACCCCGGCGCACCGCTAAAGGTACTCAAGTGGCTGGCCAAAGAAGACGCGCCCCTGCTGTTTAGGCTGCGGGCCGACATGAACCAGTGGCTGTGGGGCCTAGAGTTTTTGCGCAATTGCACACCTGCGCGCACGCGGCACAACATCAAACAAATCGTCAACCTGGGAATGTACAGCCGCAGCACACTACAAAAGCTACGCGCCGACCTGGGGCTAGACTACAGCGCGCTGACCAAAGGCATATTGCACTTCTACACCAGCCAGGCCGAGTATGACGACGCCCAAGCACCCGCGCGCATCATGCGCGAATACGGCTGCGAGCTAGACATGAAAACCGCCGCCGAATGCGTGGCCATCGAACCCGCGCTGGCCCAGTGCCAAAGCGCCATCGTAGGCGGCAGCATGACGCCCAGCGACGAATCAGGTGACGCCCAAGCATTTACCACCGCGCTGGCCGCCCAATGCGCCGCGCAAGGCGTAGAGTTTTTGTACAACACCCATGTGTTGGGGCTAGAGACGGCGGGCGGCGCAGGCAGCGCTATTACCAATGTGCAGGTAGCCGCGGGCCGTGGCGAGTCTGGTGGCCAGCTACGCAGCCTGCAGGCCGACGCGTATGTGATGTGCCTAGGGTCATTCAGCGCCCAGTGGGCCAAGCTGCTAGGCCAAACCCTGCGCATCTACCCGGCCAAGGGCTACTCAGTTACCCTGCCCGTCATCAACGAAGCCGCGTCGTACAACGTCAGCCTGACCGACGACGAATACAAGCTG
>JAYSWJ010000261.1:0-3124 GCA_043718065.1 Polaromonas sp. | reverse complement strand
AAGCCCGTGTTGATAAAGGCTACACGGGCGCTGGCGGCGGCAATGCAGGCTTTTAAGTTGGCGCTGGTGCGGCGCTCTTCGTCCATGATGCCTAGCTTAACGGTGTTGGCCTTCAGGCCCAGCAGTTTTTCGACCTGGCCAAACAACTCGGACGCGAAAGCCACTTCCAATGGGCCGTGCATTTTGGGTTTGACAATATAGACGCTGCCTTTGCGTGAGTTGCGAATGCCGTTCTGGCCCAACCCTTTGTTGCCAGCTTTCAGGTCGTGCATGGCAATCGTCGTGGTGACCACCGCATCCAAAATACCCTCAGGAATTTCTTGGGTTGAACCGTCTTTGGCGGTGTAGGTGATGGCCGGGTTGGTCATCAAATGGCCTACATTGCGAAGGAACATAAGCGAGCGGCCATGCAGCTTGACTTTTTTGCTACCCGCAGCGACTTTGCCGCTGCCGCCTAAACCGGCAGCAGTGTACACACGGTCAGCATTTAAACCGCGCGTGAAGGTTTTGTCGCCTTTCGTGACAGTCTCGGTCAGCGTACCTTTTAAGATACCCAGCCAGTTACTGTACGCCACCACTTTGTCGTCGGCGTCCACCACGGCTACCGAATCTTCTAGGTCAAGAATAGTAGACAACGCAGACTCGACCACCAGGTCGCTTACGCCTGCAGCATCGCTAGCGCCGATGGTGGTGGCGCGGTTGATTTGAATGTCCAGGTGCAGGCCGTTGTGCTGCAGTAGCACCGACGATGGGAATTTAGCGTCGCCTTGGTAGCCGATGAATTGCTGGGCGTCTTGCAGCACGGTAGTCAAACCGCCTTTGAGCGTGACAACCAGTTTGCCGCCTTGTATGCCGTAGTGCGTGCTGTCAATGTGCGAGCCTTTTTTAAGTGGTGCCGTGCGGTCTAGCACATAGCGTGCGTATTCAATCACTTTAGCGCCGCGCTTGGGGTTGTAAGCGGTGCCGCCTACGCCTAGTTTGTCGCAACCGCCGTCTTCGCTAATGGCGTCTGTGCCGTACAGCGCGTCGTACAGGCTACCCCAGCGGGCGTTGGCAGCGTTTAGCGCGTAGCGGGCGTTCAAGATGGGCACTACCAGCTGCGGACCTGCTTGGGTGGCCAGCTCGGCGTCTACATTGCTGGTAGTGGCTTTAACGCTTTTAGGCTCAGGCACCAGGTAGCCAATTTTTTCTAAAAACTTGCGGTAGGCGGGCATGTTGCTGATAGGGCCTGGGTTGGCTTTGTGCCAAGTGTCCAGCTCAGTTTGCAAACGGTCACGCTCTGCCAATAGCTTGATGTTTTTGGGTGCTAAGTTTTGTACGATGGCATCAAAGCCTTTCCAAAACTTATCGGATTTAACGTCTGTGCCGGGTAAAACTTTGTCGTTGACGAAGTCGTAGAGATTGGTGGCTACTTGCAGGCTGTGGGCTTTAGTGCGTTGAGTGGTCATGGGGTGGTTCCTTGGTGAGATGGTGTATTTTGAAGGGCTAAAAAAGGTATTCATAGTCGCTAGTTAATCAAAAAACTCAAGTACATCGCGCAGGCTGCTGCCCGTGCGCGTAGGTTGCGTGCCCAGCTCTTCAAACGGCAGGCCCGCGCGGTTAACCCACAGTGTTTGGTAGCCAAACCAGGTTGCGCCCAGCGCGTCCCAGCCGTTGCTTGAGACAAAAAGAATTTTTTTGGCCTGCAAGCCCGTGGCTTGTGTGCCTAGTGCGTACGCGTCGGGGTGAGTTTTATATTTGCGAATGCCGTCGACGCTGATGACGTGGTCTAGCAGGTCGGCTAGGCCTGCCGACTTGACGGCAACGTCCAGCATGGCGGGGTCGCCGTTGCTCAAAATACCGGTGGGAATGCCTTTGTCTTTCAGGGCTTGCAAAATAGCTTTGTTTTCAGGAAAAGCACTTAGGTGGCGGTACTGGTTCATCAATTGCAACGTCGCCTGAGCTGTATTTTCAATACTGAAAAGGCCAGTAGAGTCCGTAATACCTGCTCGAACAGCTATTATTTTTATAGTATAGGTCAGTGCAGCTTGCGTTACCTGCCAAAACGGCTGGTAGTGCGCACCGTGGTTGCTGGTGGTAAGCAGGCGGGTGTATTCGATCTGTTTGTCGCGCCACAGCACGCTAATGGCGGCACCATGGCCTGGGAACAATTGTTCAGCCAACAGCCCCACGCTGTACACGTCAAACAGTGTGCCGTAGGCGTCAAACAAGACGGCTTTGGGTTTTATAGCGTGTGCGGTGACTGATTTATCCATCACCACACTGTATTCGATACTGCAATGCTGATTAATTTAAGATTAGTTTATTAATCCGTCACTAATTTGTAGGTAATTGCCATGCTTACAAATTGCGGTTTGTGTGTATGCTGGCGAAAGGAAAATAAAACAGCCTTTAAAAAGCACGCCGTTATGACCACCACCGCACCCATCCAAGAGCCTTCCAGCTTGCCTTATGCTGGGCTGAGAATGGTCGAATTCACCCACATGGTGATGGGCCCCACCTGCGGCATGCTGTTTGCTGATCTGGGGGCTGAGGTGATTAAGGTAGAGCCGCCCAAGGGCGACAACACCCGCCACTTGCTAGGCTCAGGCGCCGGTTTTTACCCGCTGTTTAACCGCAACAAAAAATCGCTCGTGCTCGACCTGACAACCCCACAACCCCACAAGGCCGCGAAGCCGCGATGAAGCTGATTGCCACCGCCGACATCGTGAGCCACAACTTTAGACCCGAGACCATGGCCGCGCAAGGGCTGGACTACGGCAGCTTAAAAAAGCTCAACCCACGCTTGATCTACATTGCACTCAAAGGATTTTTACCCGGGCCGTACGAGCACCGCACCGCGCTAGATGAGGTAGTGCAAATGATGGGCGGCCTAGCCTACATGACTGGCCCGGTGGGCCAGCCCCTGCGCGCAGGCAGCAGCGTGAACGACATTATGGGCGGCATGTTTGGTGCCATAGCGGCAATGGCGGCGCTAGCGCAAAGAGACAAAACGGGCCTGGGTCAAGAGGTGCAATCTGCGCTGTACGAGAACAATATTTTCTTAGTAGCCCAGCACATGTTGCAATACGCTGTCACAGGTGAGCCTGCCGACCCCATGCCCAACCGCATATCAGCCTGGGGC
>JAYSWJ010000027.1:0-5947 GCA_043718065.1 Polaromonas sp. | reverse complement strand
CAGTGGAGCGCAGCAACGTTCGGTGTGCCTATGACAAACAATAAAGGGCCGCAGGTCCGTTTGGCATGGGCATGCCGTGCGGTGCTGTGTGACCGCGAAGTGCTAGAACAGTAAAAGGCCAACGAACGAAACAGCGCTGCACTACCGTGAGGGACAGGACAGTAAAAGGTCACGAACGAAACAACGCTGCACAAACACGACGTTCTGGGACAGTAAAAGGCCCAATGAACCGAACGATGCTGCATAACCGCGAGGTCTTAGCAAGGAATTAGCAGTCAAACCACAAAAGCACCATAGAAAATCGAGATCTAAACGCCCAAGTGCTAACTACTCTCGCCCAGCAACCAAATTTTTTGTTAGACTGCGCCCAAACCATTTGGGAGCCACTATGACCACACCCACCGCCGCCCAAGAAGCCACAACACAGGCCGCGCAACAAGCCGTTTATGGCGCTGGCAAGCTTACGCCGCAGGCTACGCGCAAACCGCTGAGCTTGCCGCGGCTGCGCGAAATGCGCGAACGCGGCGAAAAAATCACCATGCTTACAGCGTATGACGCTACTTTTGCCAGTGTGGCCGATGCGGCAGGCGTAGAGTGTATCTTGGTGGGCGATTCGCTGGGTATGGTGTGCCAAGGCTTATCTAGCACCACAGGCGTGAGCCTGGAGACCATGCGCTACCACGTTGAATCTGTCTCGCGCGGCCTGCACCGCACGCAAGGTACGGCTTGGCTGATTGGCGACCTGCCTTTTGGCAGCTACCACGAGAGCAAAGAGCAAGCCCTGCGCAGTGCCAGCGTGCTGATGCAAGCAGGTGCGCACATGGTTAAGCTGGAAGGAGGCGGCTGGACTGCCGAGGTGGTGCATTTTTTGGTCGAGCGCGGCATCCCGGTGTGTGCGCATTTGGGCCTGACGCCGCAAACCGTGCATGCCTTGGGTGGCTATCGCGTGCAGGGTAAGACCGAGGCCGCTGCTGTTGAGATGACACGCCACGCCCACGCGCTGCAAGACGCTGGTGCCGCCATGGTGGTGCTAGAAATGGTGCCACACCCACTGGCAACTAACTTAACGCAAGAGCTGAAAAGCTGCCACACCATCGGCATCGGCGCGGGCAACGGCTGCGCTGGGCAAGTGCTGGTGCTGCACGATATGCTGGGTATTAACCTGGGCAAAATGCCCAAATTTGTTCACGACTTTATGGCCGACACTGGCAATGTCAAAGCTGCTTTTGCAGCCTATGTCAACGCGGTAAAAACTGGTACGTTTCCAGACAATACACTGCACGCTTGGTAACCCTTTGCACATCGTTCAATCATTCAAAAATCCCATGATCATTATCCGCAGCATTGAAGAGTTGCGCATCGCTTTAAAGGGTAAGCGCAGCGCTTTTGTGCCTACTATGGGCAATCTGCATGCAGGCCACATTGCCCTGCTGCGCCTCGCTGAGCAGTGCAAAGCCGATGGTAAAACCGACACCACCGTAGCCAGTATTTTCGTGAACCGGTTGCAGTTTTTACCGCATGAAGATTTTGACAAATACCCACGCACCTGGTACAGCGACTGCGCACAACTAGAAGCCGCAGGCTGCGACGTGCTATTTGCTCCCGATGAAAAAGTTTTGTACCCCGAACCACAAATCTACAAAGTACACCCACCTGCAGAGCTAGCCAACATTCTCGAAGGACACTTTCGCCCTGGTTTTTTTGTCGGTGTTAGCACTGTCGTGATGAAGCTGTTTCAGTGCGTGCAACCCACAGTCGCAGTTTTTGGAAAAAAAGACTACCAACAAAACATGGTGTTGCGCCACATGGTGCGCCAGTTCGCCCTGCCGATAGACATGTTAACGGGCGACACGACCCGTGCAGACGATGGCTTGGCCCTTAGCTCACGCAACGGTTTTTTAAGCCCCGTTGAACGTGCTGAAGCTTTGCAGTTGTCTCTTGCCTTGAAGTCGCTAGCAGCACAGGTCAAAGCAGGCCGCACAGACTATGCCACGATGGAGACGCAAGCTATGCAACAACTAGCTGCACGCGGCTGGACACCCGACTACCTCACCATCCGCCGCCAAGCCGATCTGCAAGCACCTCAACCGGGCAACACGCCCACCAAGCTCGTTGCGTTGGTCGCTGCTAAGCTAGGCAACACTAGGCTAATCGATAATCTCGAAATCCTTTGACTTGCAAATGCAAATTGCAGAGGCCAACGCCAATGCAGTCGCAACTTCAAATGTTAGCGGACTGAGGACAGATCCAGTGCTACAAAGGCTTTGGGCGTTGGGCAGAATTGGCCAAGTGGATACCAGTTGGGCTATTGTCCGCTGGAATATTACCCGCTAGATTAGTGCCGGTCAAACTGCTGCCAGCCAAACTACTGCCCGCCACACTAACACCCGCTAGCTCTAGCTGCATAACTATCTTGTTCACCAGCGCCGCCACCGAAGGACGGCCCGTCTCCACTACATAATGCGCCGTCTCGCGGTACAACGGATCACGCTCAACATACAGGTCACGTAAGCGCTGCAGCGGGTCACCCACCTGCAAAAGCGGTCGGTTACGATCATGCCGCAATCGTTTAAACACATCGTCAGCGCTAGATCGTAAATACACCACATGGCCGTTGGCCCGCAACATAATACGGTTAGCCTCACGCAATACTGTGCCACCTCCTGTAGACAGCACAGCCTCAGTAGCCGTGGCGGTGGTAGTAGCAGCGTTATGCGCAACGCACAGATCGCTAATAACCGCCTGTTCTACATCACGAAACCCGGCCTCACCTTCACGCTCAAAGTACTCACGTATAGAGCATCCCAACCGTTTTTCAATCTCTGCGTCTGAGTCGATAAACGGCAAATCAAGCCTGCGCGCAAGCTGACGACCAACAGTAGATTTTCCAGAGCCGGGAAGGCCTATAAGAGAAATCAAATCGTTACTAAAAGATTAATCAGTATTATTGCACCCAGCAGTGATTCCATATGGCGAGTAAACAAATTGAGTGCTGGGTTTTATTTCGTCGCCTATCAAATACGAAGTGCGCTGTATTTTTGAAGCGCTACCTTCAGTACCTGTTACGCTTACGTTGGCTTGTAATTCATATTCAATCCAAGTTGCTTTTTCTTTAGTATATTCGACGACTATGAAAACAATACCTTGGGAGTTGGTGATGTCTGAGCCTTCAATAACTGCAACCACTTCGGCTCTTGCTGGAGTAAGGTCACCGTCTTTATTGACATCTTCTTCAGGATCTACGACATCATTTTTGTTTAAATCCTCTGCTGGGCAAAATACTGCATCACCCGCTTTAGTGTCGAGGTCAATGCCCGATGTGCCTACAGCGATGCCGTAACCGACCACTTTTCCAGTGGTATCACGGAAAAAGCGCCCTTTATAAAATCCCGCCATTATTACCTTAGCTGATACTTTCGCGCCAACCACTGGACGTCCGTTTGCGTCAGACACAGTAACTGCGAATCGTTTTTTATATTTAATTTCTACTGCTGTGGTTTCTATAGTGTCGCCTTGACCAATTGCTACCGACACTGCACTTGCCGGTGTGGCGGTAAATGTACCGGTACCACCGCCCGCAGCTGCGCATGATGCAGCCGATGAACAGCCGCCACCTCCACCACAGGCCGCCAAGAGAAATGCTGCACAAATTACTAGGCAAGTTTTAAAAAAATTCATATCTATCTCGACTTTAAAACTAATTTACAAAATTATTGACTAACGAACTGCCGCTCTATCCGACACCATCTTTGGCGTGATAAATACCAGCAATTCCTGTTTATTTGAACTGCGCTGGCGTGTCTTGAACAGGTTGCCCAAAATTGGTATGTCGCCCAGTAGAGGAACGCGTGTTTCTGACTCTACTTCGTTAAGTTCATAAATACCGCCAATTACTACGGTACCGCCGTTCTCTACCAGTACCTGTGTTTTGATGTGCTTGGTGTTAATGGCAAAGCCAGATGCTGTGGATTGGCCCACGCTGTCTTTGTTAACGTCAAGGTCAAGAATGATGTTGCCCTCAGGTGTGATTTGCGGCGTTACTTCTAGCTTAAGGTTGGCCTTACGGAAAGCAATAGCCGTTGCACCACTGGCCGAGGCTGTTTGATAGGGCAATTCGGTACCTTGTTCAATCAGCGCACGGGTCTGGTCAGCAGTAACTACGCGGGGGCTGGATACTACTTTGCCCTTGCCTTCGGCTTCAAGTGCGCTGAGTTCTAATAATAAAAATCGGTTGGCCGCAGAGCTGAAAATTGACAGGCCAATGCTAGCGGGATTAAAACCACCTTGACCGATTGCAGGCAGATTGACAAACGTTGAATCAAGTGTATTGAGCGTGCCGGCTACTGATCCGTTAGTACGCCCTGCGCCTTCGTACGTACCACTGTAAGCTGCACGGTTGCTACCAAAAAGTCCATAGCCTGCGTCGCCACCACGGATACCGCGCAAATCTGCTGAGCCAAACTTAATACCCAGTGATTTACCAAAAGTGTCCGAAGCCTCAACAATACGTGCTTCGATTAATACTTGCCGTACCGCAATGTCTAGCTTAGTAATCAGTGCTTGAATCTGCTCTAGCTTGGATGGAATGTCGGTAACGAACAGTTGGTTGGTGCGTGGCTCAGCAATCACGCTGCCACGTGCTGACAAGATACGACTGCTGTTTTGACCTGTGCCTGCACCAGATGATGACTGGCCAATCTGGGCCGCAATTTCAGCTGCTTTGGTGTAGTTAAGCTGAAACGCTTGTGAACGAACGGGCTCTAGGTTTTGCAGCGCTACAACAGCTTCCAAATCTAGGCGCTCTTTAGTTGAAAGTTCTTCCTTAGGCGCAATCCACAACACGTTACCCGATTTGCGCATGCCTAAGCCTTTGGCTTGCAAGATAACATCCAATGCCTGATCCCATGGCACGTCTTTCAGTCGTAGGGTCACAGCGCCGGTTACTGAATCGGATGTGATGACGTTAAAGTTAGTAAAGTCAGCAATCACTTGTAGCAAAGAGCGCACCTCAATGTTTTGGAAATTAAGCGACAACTTCTCACCGCTGTAACCTGGGCCTTTGGTTAACTTGCCAGGGTCAACTTTTTGTGCACGAACTTCCAGCACAAACTGGCTGTCGCTTTGGTAAGCGCTGTGCTCCCATTGCCCTTTAGGCTCAACCACCATACGCACACGGTCACCCGCTTGAAAAGTGCTGATTAGCTGTATGGGCGTACCGAAATCGCCCACATCTAAGCGGCGGCGCAAGCCTTCGGGTAAAGAAGTTTTTAAGAACTCCACCACTAGGTTTTGGCCTTGCTGTTTAATATCAACGCCTACTTGGTTATTAGCCAAGTCAACTACCAAGCGGCCTGCTCCATCGGGTGCACGGCGAAAATCTATGTCTTTGATGGGCAACGATTCACGGTTGCGATTTTCTGCAAACGTAGTTTGAGGCTGGGTGCTGACAGCTGGTGCACTGGCAGTCGCCACAGGCTCCATAAATATTAACAGCGATTTGCCTTGAATCTCAGCACGGTACGGCGCAGATTGTTTTAAGTTAAGTACCAAACGGGTCCGCTCGCCTGCCTGTACTACGTTAGCCGATTTCAGGTTACCTTGATTCATTTCTACTTGGGAACGCCCAAGATTGTTGCCCACGCCAGGAAAGTCCAAAGCAATACGCGCTGGCGACTGGATGGTAAAGCCAGTTGGAATGGCAGCAAGTGGCTGTGTTAGGTCGATTTTTACAACCTCGACACCACCTTGGATAGATGCCACAACGGACTCGATCGCGTTTTGGGCTTGCGCCACCATGGCAGTTAACGCCAAACCTAGTGCCAACACGGTGCGTAGTGCACTGCATCGTTGAACTGTTGTATGCCTCATCATTTCGACCTCTCTTGTAGCTGCAAGTTAGCTTGACGCTCGATCCACTCGCCTGCTGCGTCTTGCACAATTTCTCTCA
>JAYSWJ010000260.1:0-20973 GCA_043718065.1 Polaromonas sp. | reverse complement strand
GCTATGGCGCAATACGTATTTACGATGAACCGGGTAGGCAAAATTGTGCCGCCCAAACGGCATATTTTGAAAGACGTGAGCTTATCTTTCTTCCCTGGAGCCAAGATTGGCGTGCTGGGCGTTAACGGGTCGGGTAAATCAACCCTGCTCAAAATCATGGCCGGGCTAGACACTGAGATTGAAGGCGAAGCCACACCCATGCCGGGGCTGAACATTGGCTACCTGCCGCAAGAGCCCGTGATGGACCCTGACCAAACCGTGCGCCAAGCTGTCGAAGGCGGCATGGGCGCGGCCATTGCCGCCAAAGCGCGGCTAGAACAGGTGTACATTGAATACGGTAACGAAGATGCTGACTTTGACAAACTGGCCGCTGAACAAGCCCAGCTAGAAACCATCATCGGCGCTGCAGGCGACGACGACGGCCGCGCGCTAGATATTGCTGCCGAAGCACTGCGCCTGCCCGAATGGGACGCTGTCATCAAGCATTTGTCAGGGGGTGAAAAACGCCGCGTAGCCCTGTGCCGCCTGCTTTTGAGCAAGCCCGACATGCTGCTGCTAGACGAGCCCACCAACCACTTGGACGCCGAATCTGTCGATTGGTTAGAGCAGTTTTTACTGCGCTACACCGGCACCGTGGTGGCCATTACCCACGACCGCTACTTTTTAGACAACGCCGCCGAGTGGATTTTGGAACTTGACCGTGGCTCCGGCATTCCGTACAAAGGCAACTACAGCGACTGGCTAGACCAAAAAACCGACCGCCTAGAGAAAGAACAAAAAGGCGAAGATGCGCGCGCTAAGGCCTTGAAGAAAGAACTTGAGTGGATTCGCCAAAACCCCAAAGGCCGCCAAGCCAAGAGCAAGGCACGTATTGCACGCTTTGAAGACCTGTCCAGCTACGAACACCAGCAGCGCAACGAGACGCAAGAAATTTTTATCCCCGTAGGCGACCGTTTGGGTGCCAGCGTGATTGAATTTAAAGGCGTGAGCAAATCGTTTGGCGACAGGCTGTTGATCGATAACCTGAGTTTCACTGTACCTGCCGGTGCGATTGTCGGCATTATTGGGCCTAACGGTGCCGGTAAGTCGACATTGTTTCGCATGATCAGCGGTGCGCAAAAGCCTGACAGTGGCGAGGTCAACATTGGCGCTACCGTGAAGATGGCATTTGTCGAACAATCGCGCGAAAACCTAGAAGGCGACAAAACTGTGTGGGAAGAAGTCTCGGGCGGGCTGGACATGCTGCAGATCGGTAAGTTCACAGTAGCAAGCCGCGCCTACTGCGGCCGCTTCAACTTCAGCGGTGCCGACCAGCAAAAGCGCGTGGGCACATTATCGGGTGGTGAGCGCGGGCGCTTGCATTTGGCCAAAACTTTGATTGCCGGTGGCAACGTGCTGATGCTGGACGAGCCGTCTAACGACCTGGACGTAGAAACCTTGCGTGCACTAGAAGACGCGCTGCTCGAATTCCCTGGCTCGATAATGGTGATTAGCCACGATCGTTGGTTTTTAGACCGTATTGCTACCCACATCCTCGCCTGCGAGGGTGACAGCCAATGGACTTTCTTTGACGGCAACTACCAAGAATACGAAGCGGATAAGAAAAAGCGCCTGGGTGAAGAGGGCGCTAAACCCAAGCGCATGCGCTTTAAAGCGTTGGCTTAAAGCTGCTGATCTAGCTGCCGAGGGCGCGTTTGGGTTGCTATGTATTCAAAAGTACGGACATAATATATAAATATATGAGCCAAGCCCCAATACGACAACTAGGAGTGTCAGACGACCCCCACGGGCCGCGGATTAATTTGCGCCAGTGCCTGGACGCTGCGCTGCAGCAGTCTGAGGGCCTGATGGACAAGCTGCTTAACAGTCTGGCAGGCAAGCCCGAAAAAGCCTTTGGCGCTAACCAGACCAAGCCAAATTTTCTACCACCCGCGCAGGCGGTGGTAGACCAATTGGTGGCACAACGAGACGCCGTCAAACTAAGCTTTAACCGCCATTTGCGCGAATGCGTCTTTCAGGGACTAGGTGCAGATGCCCAAGCGCCTCAAATGATGCGCTTTGAAGACCTCAAACTCTTTGAAGAAGAAGACTTGGACAAAAGTATTGAAGTAGCCCGCGCGCTGCAAGAGATGAGCGCGCAGGTCGACGAAATCATGCCGCACTTAGATTCGCTGATGAGTTCGCTGCTGGGCTGGATTACCGTACAGTCGTCCATCAATCCACTGCGCCCTGAGATGTTTGCACGTGCGCTGCGCGAATGCATTGCTGAGCAAACCCATGATGCAGAGATTCGCGCGGCGCTGCTGTCGTCGATTGCGAACCGCTTAGGCGTATTGCTGCGCAAGCTGTACGTTGAATTGATTGCCTGGCTAAAGTCGTGTGGGGTTGAGGCTGCAGGCACGGTGCAGCCCGGGCAGGTACAAACTAGCGTAGCCAAGCCTAGTGTCGCCGGTACCATGGGTAATTCGGTGGCGCGCACCTTGCTTACGCTGGACCGTTTGCGCAGGCTGCTGTCGGGCGAGCTGGACAGCGATGCACGTAAACCGCAAGACTTTTTGCACACGGTGCCGGCCTCTGTGGTGGCGCTGCAAGACATGCGCCAGGTAGAGGCGATGGTGCAGCGCCTAGAAACCAAGGCGCGCAAATCCGCCGAGAACCCCAGCGCCGACGATGCGCGCAAAAAAGCCGCCGCGCGCCTAGCACTGGCTGACGGTAAAAACTTAGGCAAGCAACTGGGCGAAGAAGTAGTGCGCCTCATGCTGGATAACCTGATACAGGACGAGCGCTTGCTGGCGGGTGTGCGTGGGCATTTGCAAACCCTAGAGCCTTTGCTGATGGGTATTGCTAAAGTAGATGGACGGTTTTTTAGCGACAAGCAGCACGCAGCGCGCCAATTTTTAGACAAAGTAACCAACCGCAGTTTGGCGTTTGCCACCGAGCGCGACGAAGGCTATGCGCAGTTTGTCAAGTCGATAGAAAAAAGCATTGCATCGCTGCATAAAAAAACCAGCCAAGCCGACAACGCATCGCAAGCCTTTAGCGATGTGCTGCAGCAGCTGGAAAAACAATGGGAGCACTTGGACGCTGAAGACAAAGTGCGCCGTGAAGAAGCCGCGCGGGCACTGATGCATGCCGAGCAGCGTAATATGCTGGCGCAGTATTTGGCACAAGAGTTTCGCACCAATGCCGAGGGTGTGGATGTGCCGCGCGCAGTGGTAGATTTTGTCTGTGGCCCGTGGTCACAGGCAGTGGCTGAGTCGCAACTGCGCTGCACCGACGGCAGTAGTGACCCGCAGGGCTACCACGAACTGGTGGCCGAGCTGTACTGGAGCGTGCAGCCCCGCGTAGCCAAGCGCAACCGCAAACGCTTGGTACAGATCATCCCGGGCATGCTGGGTAAGTTACGCCAAGGTTTGCATTTGATTGAGTTTCCGCCCGAACGCATTACCGACTTTTTCGCCGAACTGATTGCGATACACGAGTCCGCGTTGGAAGGTGGCCGACCCAAGCCTGTGGTACCCGAGGCAGCACCGCCAGAGATGGTGCAAGCCGCAGAAGCCGCCGAAGACCAAGCTGCCATGACTGACCGCGCCGAGCTAGAGGCTTTGTACGCGACCATCGACGAGGTACCCAACACACAGGCTGCGCTCTTGGCAGACACAGCTGATGCTGCGTCTGGCAACCACAGCGCGTCTCAATCGCCTGTGCACGCTGTATTGCCAGAGGACAAAAGCGGCGTATGGATGGGCAATAGCGAGGCCCTGGAGGCTGGCTTTGTGCAAGAAGCGGCTGTCACGCCGACTCAAGCACCCGGCCCTGAAGTGGCTACCCCAGTAGGCGCTCCAGTCACAGGTGTGATCGCCATCGGCTCGTGGGTAGAGCTGCAGCTTGATGACCAATGGATGCGTGCGCAACTGACGTGGACTAGTCCGCACCGCACCTTGTTTATGTTTGTTTCAACTGGTGGCAAAGCGCATTCAATGTCGCAGCGCACGATGGACAAGCTGCGCGCACAGGGCATGATCCGCATTGTCTCGGATGGCCGATTGGTAGACAAAGCGCTGGATGCCGTGGCACAGACGGCACTGCGCAACAGCGTAGACGCTGGCAACTCAGACACCAGCAAAACGGCAGCTTAAATTTAGCTGTTAGCGCCGCAAGTGTTTAAAAGCTAGCCTCGCTACGCCAATCCATGGGCTGCCCCGTCACGGGGTGCACAAGACACAGCTGGCTGGCATGCAAATGCAGCCGACTGCCCTCGGGTACACCATGGCCATACAACACATCGCCTACGATAGCGTGCCCTAGCGCCAGCATGTGCACACGCAACTGGTGCGTGCGGCCGGTGTGCGGGCGCAGCAGCACGCGCGTGGTGTCGTCTGAATTACGTGCGACGATTTGGTAGTGGGTGAGCGCAGGCTTGCCCAGTGCGTGGTCAATTTTGCGCAGCGGGCGTGCAGGCCAGTCTGCGGCAATGGGCAGGTCTATCTGCCCCACGTCATTGGCCAGCCAGCCGTGCACCACGGCGGTGTAGGTTTTATCGACCAGACGCGTTTCAAACAGTTGGCCGAGCGTGCGCTGCATAGCAGGGCCGCGCGCCATTAACATTAAGCCAGAGGTAGCTTGGTCCAGCCTGTGCACTACCAAGGCATCAGGGTACTGCTGCTGCACGCGCATGCTTACGCAGTCTAGCTTGTCTTCACCGCGACCTGGCACGGCGAGTAAGCCAGCGGGTTTGTGCAGCACCAGCAAAGTGTCATCTTCATACACAACATGCACCGTAAACGCCAAGTCAATAGATGTATCTAACGGCTTGTCTAATGAAGCATTCTTTAGTGTGGTCATAGAAGTGGTTAGCGACGAGGCCATGTGCGAGGTTTGTAGTGCGTCATACATAGCTCAAGTAAAATACAAGTTCACTATTAAATACATAGCTGCTTGAGCAGTATTTTAGGGCATCAGAGGTTAAAACAGCTTGAAAAATCAGCACATTATCGTGGCAGGCGCCGGCATAGGCGGATTGTCTGCTGCGCTGGCACTGGTACGCGCAGGCCAGCGCGTAACGGTGCTGGAGCGCAGCACACAGTTTGCACCAGTGGGCGCGGGCATTCAGCTGGGGCCTAACGCGATGAAGGTGTTGGCTCAATGGGGCCTGCAAGATGCTGTGCTGGCAAAGGCTTGCCTACCAGAAGCGATTGCTGTGCACAGTGCCACTACGGGCCGCAGCATTAGCCGCATGCTGCTAGGCCAGGCTGCACAACAGCGCTATGTCCAAGCGTATGCCTGCGTGCACCGCGCTGACCTGCACAGCGTGTTACTGGCGGCGGTGCTTGGTGAAAAAAACATCGACGTGCGCTGCGCTGCAGTGGTGCAACACGTAGACCAGTTGGACGCTGCTGGCGTGCAAGTGCATGTGGGCCATGCAGGTGATACGGTTAATACACATGGCGTGCTATTTAGCACCGTGCAAGCCGACGCACTCATTGCCGCTGACGGACTGTGGAGCACGGTGCGCCAACAGGTGTTTGCGGATGGCGCACCTCGCCCCACAGGGCATGCAGCTTACCGTATGCTGATGCCCATGCAGTCTGTACCATCGGCGTGGACAGCTGCGCAAGTAGGGGTATGGTGGGGCAGCAAAGTGCATGTGGTGCACTACCCTGTGCGCAGCGGCGACTATTTAAACCTAGTGGTGCTGAGCGAGCAGCCAGCCGCGCAGGCCACCGCATCGTGGGCGCAGCCGGCAGAGCATGCGCAGGTGCTGGACAGTATGGGCAGCATCGGCAGTGTGTGCGCACCGTTGCGCGAACTGCTGGCGTGTGTGCCTGCCAGTGGTGTGCAGTGGCAAAGCTGGCATTTGTATGACCGCCCGCCTGCTGCTACGTGGGCCAAAGGCCGGGTGGCGCTGCTAGGCGACGCCGTCCATCCCATGCTGCCATATCTAGCCCAAGGCGCAGCCATGGCGATAGAAGATGCTGCCGTACTAGCGCAGCAGGTGGCTTTGCACAGCGACTGGCGCAGTGCGCTGCAGCGCTACGAACAACTGCGCAGGCCGCGCTGCGAACGGGTGGTGGCTACTGCGCGGCGTAACGGGCAAATCTTTCACCTAGGGCAGCCATGGGCTACGGCGCGCGACGCCGTGCTACGCCTAAAGGGCACTGAGGTGGTGGGCTTGCCTTGGTTGTACGGAGCGGATATTTAGTACCGGGCTACAAATCGGTGCGCAGTTTCCAAATCTCAGGAAATAACACCACGTCCAGCATCTTGCGTAAATAGCCTACGCCGCCCGTGCCACCGGTGCCATGTTTAAACCCAATAATGCGCTCCACCGTGGTGACATGCCGAAAGCGCCATTGGCGAAAGGCGTCCTCTAGGTCGGTCAGTTCTTCGCCCAGTTGGTACAGATCCCAGTGCTGCTTGGGATTGCGGTAGACGACAAGCCACGCGGCTTCTACGGCGTCGCTACTGGTGTAGGGCTGTGTCCAGTCGCGCTGCAGGTGCGTGCCAGGCACGGCTAGTCCGCGGCGTGCTAGCAATTGCAAAGCTTGGTCGTACAGGCTGGGCGCGTCCAGCGCGGCTTGTACTAGCGCCAGCAAGTCGGGTGCGTGCGCGTGGGGTTTGAGCATGCCAGCGTTTTTGTTGCCAAGTGCAAATTCTATGCAGCGGTACTGCGCGCTTTGAAAGCCACTGGAGCTGCCCAAGTAGGGCCGTATGGCGCTGTATTCAGATGGCGTCATGGTGGCCAGCACGTCCCAAGCGTGTACCAGTTGCTCCATAATTTTGCTAACGCGGGCCAGCATTTTGAAGGCGCTGCCTAGGTCGTCTTGGGCAATGCAGGCGATGGCGGCATGCAGCTCGTGCAGCATCAGCTTCATCCACAGCTCACTGGTTTGGTGCTGGATGATAAACAGCATCTCGTTATGGTCGGGGCTGCGCGGGTGCTGGGCACCCAGCAGGCTGTCCAGTGCTAAATAATCGCCGTAGCTCATCGACTGGCTAAAGTCCGTTTGCGCGCCTGAGGCTGCCAAAATATGTGCAGCGGTAGCAAGCGGTTCAGCCGCAGGTGATTTATCTTTAGCTGTCATAGCGTGGTGTGCGTTGGATCAAAGCAGTTTGAAATACACCCTAACAGCGCTTAAGTCACCGCTTGTTTGCGGTTAAATTCTGGCCTTTGCCATTCACCTGTAGCCATGACTTGGTGCAAATGTTCTACCGCGTGCCACACATCGGCAAAGCCAAGGTATAACGGCGTAAAACCAAAACGCAAAATATCTCTGCAGTCCGCTGAGCCCGCTGGCGCGCTGGGGTCACCTGCGCGAAAATCGCCAATCACACCGCGCTCTATCAACGCCTGCATGATGGCATAGCCACCGCTGGCAAAGTAAAAGCTCACATGCGACCCGCGCACCGCATGAGCGCGCGGTGTGGCCAGACTAAGCCCCGTGTTGGCACAGCGCGATTCGACCAATTGGATAAATAAATCTGTCAACGCTAGCGATTTAGCGCGTAGCGCAGCCATGCCGCCCAACGGCTCGGCGGCCAGCACGCTGTCTAGCCCGCAGCCTAGCGCAGCCATGCTAATGATAGGCTGCGTGCCGCACAGCGCACGCACCACACCGGCTGCAGGCTGGTAATCGGGCGTAAAGGCAAACGGTGCAGCGTGGCCCCACCAGCCTACCAAGGGCTGCTCAAAATTGTTGGCATGGCGCGGATGCACCCACAAGAATGCGGGCGCACCGGGCCCGCCATTTAAATATTTGTAGCCACAGCCCACGGCAAAATCTGCATCCGCTGTGTGCAGGTCTATGGGCACTGCCCCTGCGCTATGCGCTAGGTCCCACACGGCCAGCGCGCCTGCCGCATGCGCTTGGGTGGTGATGCCTTGCATATCGTGCATCGCGCCGCTGCGGTAGTGCACATGGGTCAGCATGACAATAGCCACCTCGGGCGTAATGGCTGCACTAAGCTCGTGCGCCTCTACCAGCTTTAGCGTCAAGCCGTGCTGTGCGCACAGGCTTTGCGCAATGTACAGGTCGGTAGGGAAGTTACTGCGCTCCGACAGCACTATATTTTTAATGCTATTTTGGCCTGTAGATCTCGTATTATATGCTCGAGCAGCTATTAATATCGCAGCATGCATCACTTTAAACAAGTTAATCGATGTGCTGTCGGTAGCTACCACCTCGCCTGCGCGCGCACCGATCAGCTGGGCGATTTTGTCACCTGCGTGCTGTGGCGATTCAAACCAGTTGGCACTGTTCCAGCTGCGAATCAAGCCGATGCCCCATTCCTTTTTCACCACATCGGCCACGCGCTGTGCAGTAGCCACAGGCAATACGCCCAGCGAGTTACCGTCGAGGTAAATCACCCCGTCTGGCAGGCTGAATAATTTGCGCAGGCTGCGAAGCGGGTCTGCGGCATCCAGCGCTTTGCAGTCAGCCAAGGTGTTCACATTTTGGGAAGTATTTAAAGTCATAGCTACTGAAGGTATCACCGTTCAAAAAGCTGCGGTGTCGGTTATTTCCAACATCGTGCAAAAAAGCCTTTTACTGCCGCTGAACTTATGCCGCCACCTTACCCAGCAGTAGATATTCCATCAACGCTTTTTGCACATGCATGCGGTTTTCTGCCTCATCCCACACCACGGATTGTGGGCCGTCGATGACCTCGGCGGCCACTTCTTCGCCGCGGTGGGCAGGCAGGCAGTGCATAAACAAGGCGTCGGCTTGCGCAGCTTGCATCATGTCTTTGTTGACACACCAGTTGGCAAAGGCTTTTTTGCGCGCTTCGTTCTCGGCCTCAAAGCCCATGCTGGTCCACACGTCGGTGGTCACTAAGTGCGCGCCTTCGCAGGCCTGTAGTGGGTCACTACAAAGTTGATAGCTGCTTGAGCAGGATTCACCTGGGTTAGAGCCTGATTTACCTAATAAATTAGACAGTCTGGCAGGGTCAATCTCATAACCACTGGGCGTGCTGACGTTGACCTTAAAACCTAAGATGGCAGCCGCTTGTAGCCATGTGTTGGCCATGTTGTTACCGTCGCCTACCCAGGCTACGGTTTTACCTTTGATCGAGCCGCGCTGCTCTTCAAAGGTAAAAATATCAGCCATGATTTGGCAAGGATGAAACTCATTGGTCAGGCCGTTAATCACCGGCACGCGGCTGCACGATGCAAAGGCCTCCAGCTTGGTTTGCTCGTAGGTGCGAATCATCACCAAATCGACCATACGGCTGATGACTTTGGCGCTGTCTTCAATCGGCTCAGCACGGCCCAGCTGGCTGCCCTCCGTGGTTAAGTGCACCACGCTGCCGCCCAGCTGGTACATGCCCGCCTCAAAGCTCACACGGGTGCGGGTCGACGCCTTCTCAAAAATCATCGCCAGCGTGCGGTCGGCTAGCGGATGGTATTTTTCGTACGCTTTGAACTTGCGCTTGATCTCGGTGGCTCTAGCGAAGATATGCGCATATTCATCTGCCGTGAGATCGTTGAACTGGAGGTAATGTTTCATAAAGTTTTAATACCGAGTTGCCGGACGCGAAGGACGCTAAGGTTGCGCGAAGGACGCGAAAGAAGAAAAAGAGAATAAAAAATAAAAAATAAGACTGAAAATAGATTAGTCTAAATTTATCTCAACTTACTTTTCTTATTTTGGTCTTCTTTCGCGTTCTTCGCGCAACCTTAGCGCACTTCGCGTCCGGAAGCTCGTTTTCAGTTTTCAGTTTTCAAGCAATATAGCCTTAATTAAAGGCACCAATATACCCACCATCTCATCGGCCTCAGCTTTGGACAAAATCAGCGGTGGTACCAGTCGCACCACTGTGTCAGCCGTCACGCTGATCAGCAGCCCTGCCTCGGCGCTGCGTCCTACTAGCGCACCGCAGGGTTTAGCCAATTCGATGCCCAGCATCAAGCCCATGCCGCGTACTTCGCGGATGCCCGCTACGCCTGCTAGTTCGCGGATGAAGGCGGCTTTGAGGTAGCCGCCAACCAAGAAGGCATTTTCTAGTAAATCGTCTTCTTCCATGATGCGGATGGTCTCTAGCCCTGCGCGCATGGCCAGCGGGTTGCCGCCAAAGGTGGTGCCGTGGTTGCCGGGTGCAAAAATGTGGGCGGCCTTGGGGCCTGCCACTACCGCGCCAATCGGCACGCCTGAGCCCAAGCCTTTGGCCAGCGGCATCACGTCGGGTTTGATACCTGCCCATTGGTGGGCAAACCATTTGCCGGTGCGGCCCATGCCGCATTGCACTTCGTCAATCATCAGCAGCCAGTCGCGCTCGTCGCACAGTTTGCGTATGTCTTTTAAATAGTCCATGTGGAACGGGTTGACGCCACCTTCGCCTTGGATAGCTTCAAAAAACACAGCCACGACATTCTTATTGCCTTCGGTGGCCTTTTTCAACGCTTCGATGTTGTTAACGGGCACGCGAACAAAGCCTTCGACCAGCGGGCCAAAGCCGGCTTGGATTTTGACGTTACCGGTGGCGCTGAGTGTAGCAATGCTGCGGCCATGAAAGGCTTTTTCGTACACCACGATTTCAGGGCGCTCGATGCCTTTGTCATGGCCGAATTTTCGAGCTAATTTCAAAGCCGCTTCGTTGGCCTCTAGTCCTGTGGAGCAAAAGAACACATTGGTCAGGCCGCTGTATTCCACCAGCTTGGCCGCCAGTGCCTCAGCGTTGGGGGTGTAGTAGTAGTTGCTGGTGTGGATTAGCTTGGTGAGCTGGTCTTGCAGTGCGGGCACCAGCTTGGGGTGGTTGTGGCCCAGCGTGTTGACCGCAATGCCGCCCAAGCCGTCGAGGTACGACTTGCCATTTACGTCCCACACACGGCAGCCCTGGCCGTGCGACAGCGCAATGGGCACGCGGCCGTAAGTGTTCATCACATGCGGCTGGGTAGTGGCCGCAGCGCTAGCGTGGATGGCGGGGATAGTGGGCATTGCGGCAGTTGTGGTTGTCATCGTGGGTTGTCCAGCAAACAATCGAAAAAACAAAACGGCTCACAACGATCAAATTTTGATGCGGGAGCCGCTGAGAGTTGATTTTAGAGGCAACGCGGGCTTTTTGGCGTGCAGCGTTATCGCTCGTTTTGCATCGCTGCGATGCTGTCCATGCACCTGTGCAAGTGCGCGACTTGCCATGACAGCCCTGTGACAGGTCTTCTATAAGATAGAATCGTCGTGCACTGCAACAATAGCGATCCTGTTGGGGCACAATGCCTTTGCACACTATGGCCCTATCCAGTTCTAGCTTTAGCTCTAAACAAGTCTTTATCCAAGGCGTCACCAAAGACGGCAAGACCTTTCGTCCTAGCGACTGGGCCGAGCGTCTGTGCGGCGTGATGAGCCAGTTTCGCCCCGGTGGCGCGGTGCCTGGCTCACATTTAAGCTATTCTGAATGGTGCTTACCTACGAATTTGGGCGACGTGAAATGTGTAGTGGTGCACCACGATTTGCGCGACAACGAGGTGATGGCGTGGGATTTTGTGATGAATTTTGCCAAAGACAATAATCTGCAAGTTATTGAGGCTTGCCTGCTGCCAGACGCCGATAACAACCCAATAGCCTGACGGCACGTGGTAGCTGTTCAGGCTATTACAACGACAACAAGATCGTGCGTTCTGTACCGCCCACAAAAAAGCCGTCTTACGACGGCTTTTTGCTTTTCTTTGCTTGAGCAGCGCACCCAGATCAAACGGCTGACTGTTTATCCTGCGAAGGACCCAGTCAGGGCTTGGGTTGAAGTTCTTTACTTCGCTACGTGAAGTTTATTACTTCGCTACGTGAAGTTTATTACTTCGCTACGTGAAGTTTATTACTTCGCTGCGGTTGCCAAGGCTTTCACCTTGGCAGACAAGCGGCTCTTGTCGCGAGCAGCTTTGTTTTTGTGGAAGATGCCTTTGTCGGCAACCGTGTCCACAATGGCTTGCGCTTTGGCAAAGAGTTCGGTGGCCTTGGCCTTGTCGCCAGCGACAACAGCTTTTTCCACGTTCTTCACCGCAGTGCGGTATTTGGAGCGCAGCGAGGTGTTCGCAGCGTTGATTTTGGTGTCCTGACGGACGCGTTTACGGCCCGACGCTAAGCGCGGGTTCTTTTTCTTAGGCTTGGTAGATGCCATGATTAGAGTTTCCTAGTGGTTTGAGGATGATGTCAGCAAAGCCCGCCATTATAGCCTGCAGCGGGGAAACCATGCCTGTCTACGCTGCCTAGCCTGCACAGGCTGACCATGCCTGTGTAGTAAAAATGTTGTCTGCAACGCATAAATTATTCAATATTTGGGCTGTTAACCCAAGTAAGACCTGCTCAAGCAGCTATTAAACTTGTAGTGATTTGACTCAAATAAGGCTCAATTGGCATGCATACGGCTGTGCTTTGAGGGCAAAGATGGGTTGGATGTTGCTATTCGTTATTTGCTATTTGCACTTCGCGTGCCAGTGCAATGCAGTGTGTCAGCACCTTAGCGTCACCAATCTGGTTGGCCAGCAGTAAGATCAGGCGCGCGTTAAGTGCCGCAGATTGCGCAGGGTTTAAGCCTGCGTGCGCATCGAGCAACGCTTCATAGAAACCATCTGCATCGCTAAACTGGTTATGTACACTGGCACTGGCTATAGGTGCAGGCGTACCAAGACGACGGGTCATAATTTTAAAGCTCCAATAGTTTTTATACGAACACTAGCTTGCCCAGACTGCTTACCTTTTGCTTCAGCTAGCCTGTTTTGCAAAAACCTTCAGCGCGCTGACTAGTGCGGCACCTAGATGCGTACCGCGTGCACACAAGTAGCTGTCGGGTCGCAGCACTGCCCAATAGCAAGTGCCTTGCAGTATTAAAGCTTGTGTGGCGTCTGGCGTAGCTACTGCGCAGGCTTGCCGCAATAAGTTTGCGCTGTCTAGCACTGCCTCAAGCACGCGTACCTGCCCAAGCTGCGCGACCACCTGTACGGCGCGTGCGCTGCTGGATTGCGTGATCTGACGTAAAAGCAGAATTTGCGCTTTAGCCAGCTGGCCTTGTGCATCTCCAAATACCAGTAGCAGCGGGCGGGTTTGTGCCCAACGCAGCAAATCATTAAGCCCAGCCGGGCTGGCATCAACCCATTGCAGTGCTACGTTTTGTACTGAGGTGCTCAATGCCAAGGCCTTGTCAGATAACGGCGATGCGCTGTACGGATTGGCCACCGCCATGCGCCCCGTGTTGACCAGCGCGCGGGCAAAAGCGTGCTGTTTGGCCAGCGCAATAGTGGCGGTGCGAAATAATTTTTCGGCACCATCAGCAGGGCGTAAAAAGCGCGCGGTGCGGTTGGTGACCTGTACGTTGGTTGTAGCTGCCTCGTGCCGCTCTGCGTGGTAGCTTTGCATCAAGCTGGGCGCTGCATGGCCATGCATTACGGCAGCCAGCTTCCACGCCAAGTTGTCTGCATCAGCAATGCCCGTGTTGCCACCGCGTGCGCCAAACGGGCTGACTACTTTGGCACTGTCGCCGATGAAGAAAACCTGACTGCTATGCACGGCATTAGGCAGCGTGTTTTTCTGAGATTTTTAGCAGCGGCCTGCGAGACACTTTGTGCTGCTAAATCAACGCACATTGCATCGACACACTCGCTGCGGTAGGCATAAGGCCCCACCCACACAATATCTACCTTGGTGGTGGCTCCAAATTGTTTGGCCAGCCGCTCGCGCACCACGTCCTCGCGGCTGACGTAGGCTGGGTCGGCATCGGGGGCCATTTGGTAGTCGATGCGCCACACGTCGTCGGCCATCAGGTGCTGCCAAACAGCGCGGTGGTCGTTAAAGGGCGCTTCTATCCACGTGTGCCGCTCTGCAGGTGGGCGGGTGTTAAAGCGCACATCGGCAATGCACCAGCGGTCATCGCCTTGTTTAGCGGTAACGCCCACGCCCAGCCATTGGCGAAATGGTGACTTGGAACCGGTGGCATCCACCACATAATCGGCGGTGGCTTGATATTCGCCTGCTGGTGTGGCTACGGTAAACGTAGCTACACCGTCATTGTTTGCGAAGCGCTTGACCCGGTTGTTCCAGCGGATCTGCGCGCCAGTGTGCGCCGAGGGGTTGGTTGAATCGGACGCATGGGTTGCATTGAGTTGCCCAATGCGTTCTACCAAAAAGCCTTCGTTATAAAACTGCTGTATGTTGATAAAAGCAGGCTGTTGGCTAAATGAAAAATTATTTTGTTGCTTCAAGTCAAAGCTGTACACCTCGTCGTCCCCTGCAAACGTGCGGCCCACGCTCCACTGCACGCCCTTGGCGGCTATGCGCTCATAAATACCCAGCTTGTCAAAAATCTCCAGCGACTTTTGGGTGTAGCAAATACCCCGGCTCGACGCACCTTTCACACCTACCGTGTTGTCCTCGTCCAGCAGCACGCAGGCTACCCCAAGCTGTGCCAAGCTGCAAGCCAGCGTCAGCCCCGCCAAGCCTCCGCCCACGATCAGTATGCGGTGGTGCTCTACCGCGCCAGTCTTTACGGCCTCGGGCACGACCGCTGCATATTCGGGTAGCTTGTAACCTGTGCCTTGGCTGAACTGGTAGTCGTTACTTATCGACGATTCAGCGTAAAAAGTGGGGTGTGATGTTGACCGCATGCTATGTGCGTACAGACAGTTCTGGTCGATCATTGTGCTGGGGCTTCAAATTACCCGCTTTACCAGCAGCACGTTCTGCACGCCAAATTTTCTTACGCGCTGTCCACCGGGCTAAGCGTGCATGGGCTGTCTTACTATCTTGCAGCATCTGGAATTCGTCAGCTAGTTGCGCGGTCAGTTCCATGCGAATGCCGTTGGGGTCGAAGAAGTAAATGCTTTTAAAAATATGGTGATCTGTCACGCCCAGCACCTCAATGCCGTGCGCTTCTAGCCTTGCCTTGGTGTCCACCAAATCCTGTACGGTGTTAACACGAAAGCTGATGTGGTTCACCCACTTGGGCGTATTGGGGCTGGGCAACGCCGCTTCGTCATCGCCCAGATCAAAAAACGCAATAAAGCTGCCGTCTTGCAACCTAAAGAAAAAATGCGTGTACGGGCAATACTCACCTGTGCTGGGCACGATGTCGCTTTGAATAATGTGGTACATCGGCAAGCCCAAGATGTCCTCGTAAAACACCCGTGTTTCCTCGGCGTCCTTAGCGCGGTAGGCGTAATGGTGCAGTTGCTGTATTTTGGCCGGTGGCGGCAAGCTATTCAATAGGTTTGGGGCCGCGTTGGCGGGTTGTAGAACGGCTGACATGGCAGACTCCTAGTGTTTCACTAATCATAATTTATTTACCTAAACGTAATCTATGGCATGGGATTTTTATGCTTTTGTTTTGTACGGGAGCAGGTCTGCGGCGTACTCAGCTACGCGGCTGTCCCCCGTGGCGGTCTAGGGCCGCGTACTCCGCCTTTATGCCGCTACGCTGAGTACACCGCAGACCTGCTCTTGCGACCATGGCGAGTAGTCCACGCTGGAAGCCCAAAGCGCACCAGAGCGTGCACAGGCACCTAAGTCCGGTTGACTGCTATCAAACACAATGCAGTAGCATTCAACCTCGACGTCAACGTCAAACTCAAAATTTGTCGCAGCGTATTTGAGATGGCAACACGCATACACATTCTTGCCAGCGACTAAGCAAGTCCGTCCCGCCTGTACCAACCGCGCCTTTATGCCACCGGAAACGTCCCTGGCAACAAAATGTTCTTATCTACCGTGTTGATATCCGTACGCCCACAAAAAGCCATCGTCAAATCCAGCTCTTTGTGCAAAATCTCCAGCATCTTCGTCACACCCGGTTGCCCATATGCGCCCAGTGCGTACAGCCAAGCGCGGCCCACCATCACGCCCTGCGCGCCTAATGCGCGAGCCTTCAGCACGTCTTGCCCGCTGCGAATGCCGCCGTCCATCCATACTTCAATATTTTTACCCACAGCCTGCACAATCGCAGGCAGCGCGGTAATAGACGACGGCGCACCGTCTAGCTGACGGCCACCGTGGTTCGACACAATCAACGCGTCTGCGCCGCTGTCCACCGCTAAGCGCGCGTCCTCAGCGTCTTGAATGCCTTTCAAAACAATTTTGCCGCCCCAGCGCTTCTTAATCCAATCCACGTCGCCCCAGTTGAGCGTCGGGTCAAACTGCTGCGCGGTCCAGGCCGAGAGGGATGACATGTTTTCTACGCCTTTTACATGGCCCACAATATTGCCAAAGTCGCGGTGCTTGGTGCCCAGCATACCCATGCACCAGCGCGGTTTGGTAGCCATGTTGAGAATATTGGGCAAAGTTAACTTGGGTGGCGCGCTCAAGCCGTTTTTAATATCTTTATGCCGTTGGCCCAAAATTTGCAAATCCAGCGTAATTTGCAGCGCCGAGCAATTGGCTGATTTGGCACGTTCAATCAAACGCTCAATAAACGCCCGGTCGCGCAGCACGTACAGCTGAAACATGAACGGGTGATTGTCCGTGGCTGCAGCCACGTCTTCAATTGAGCAAATGCTCATGGTGGACAGCGTAAAGGGAACGCCAAATGCTTTGGCAGCGCGGGCACCCAAAATCTCGCCATCGGCATGTTGCATGCCCGTCATACCAGTGGGTGCAATAGCCACTGGCATAGACACCTGTTGGCCTAGCATCGTCGTCTGCGTGCTGCGGCGCTCCATGTTCACAGCCACGCGTTGGCGCAGCTTAATGCTTTGAAAGTCTGCCTCATTGGCGCGGTAAGTGCCCTCGGTCCAGCTGCCTGAGTCGGCGTAGTCATAGAACATGCGCGGCACGCGGCTTTTGGCAACTAGGCGCAGGTCTTCAATGCAGGTGATTTTGGAAAGATCGGTCATGGCTGGCAAAACAGTGAGTAGACTTGTGATAATACCTACGCGAACGCTGGCATGGTTGTGAAATTTACCCTGAGGGGTTTGAATTAATTTGATAAAACACAAGGCGTGAGAAATTTAAATGATAAAAATAGGTTTAGCTATCGTAGGCCTAGCAGTTGCTGGCTGGTATTTCGTGATGGACGGCAGCAAGCTGGACGAGGCCATGGTGCGTGAATTCTACGAAAAGCAACAACACGCTGTACTTAGCCGTAAACCTGATGCGTTGTGCAAACAGTTTGCCAGCAATGGTATTTTTACCACCGAGACGGTGATGATGGGTCAAACGCAGGCGGCAACCTTGAATCAAAAATCAGCGTGTGAAGGTACTCGCAAAACATGGGAAATGTTTGAGGCGATGGGTAACAAAGCGGGCGGCATACTGACCATCGAATACGACTACAAGATTGACAGCATCGAGCTGTCTGCCAATAAAAAACGCGCCACTGTTGTCACTAGCAATACCTTGAAGATGGGTGAAGCGTTGATGCAGTTTCGCACCACTGCCACCGAAGAGTTAGTACGTAACTACCGTGTGGTGCAGCTTGCTAAATCGGACAGCAAAACGGGTGTGCGCATGACGATGGGGGCGATGGCTGATCCGTCAAAGTTTTTTGTTGAGCGGTAAGTTGTAGCTATTGTTAAAGATAACTACTTTTGCTCTCTGTAGAGCTTGTTGCTTGACTTTGCGTGGGGGTCGGGGAGTTTGTTGCTTGGCTTAGTGTGCGCGACGGGGAGCTGGTTACTTGGTGGGCGTGCGCACCGGAGCGTTAGTTTTTCGCTTAGCGTGCGCTACGCAGAGCTGGACTCGAGCCGGGCATCTCGCTGCAAAAATATTCCGAGAACACGCGCGAACTAAGGCTTTTGATTCGCCAGCATCGTCAACGCGTGCCTCTCTGCGTATTTTTCATCGAGACGGACCCGACTCGTCACATTATTCTTTGCTTGGTTTTTAGCAGCCCACGCTTCGGTGTAGTGTTGTATTGGTAGACACTATCAATTGCATAGCTGGTTGAGCAAGCTCTGCGGCCTAGAACGGTTAAAACGCCTTGAAAACCCACATGAATTACGCTGTTTTTCCGCTCTACCGCTCTACCGCTCTACCGCTCTACCGCTCTACCGCGCAACAATCCGCGCTACAAAGCAGATGCGAAACGATCACCTGGTGCAAACTAGCTATGGCTTTGGCAAGCGTTTGACACTCGCCGATGTAGGCAAAACATCGCGCGCTGTCGCACCTCGCACCTCAATACGCACCTCATCGAGTGACTTGCCTTGCGCGTCGGCCAGCGTGATCAGGTGTTTGCCGGGCCAGGGCATCCAGCTGGCACTGTTGCCTTGGGCAAACGGTTTACCGTCAATCAGCCAGCGCAGGCCCGAGCCTTCGGCCTGCAAATTCAAACGTTGACGCAGCGGTGGAATGTCAGGGTCTAGCGCGATGATGCTGCCGGGCGCGGGCTGCACTATGCGGGCTGCCATATCGTTTGATAATGTATTTTTAATGCCTTTTTGACCATTGGAGGCCGTGTTACCTGCTCGAGCAACTATTGAATTTATAGTGTCTTGGGAGATGGTTGATTGTTCAGTGCCAGCGATAAACCATTCGTCGCGCGCTGCCTCTTGCGCCTGCGCGTAGCGAGTGGGAATGCGTACTACACCGGGGGGCGGGGTGATGGTGTGGTGTGCAGTGGTCGTTAGGCTAGCCCGCTGCAGTGGGCTTGTAGTGGCGACTGTCGCGACGGTGGCTGCACTGGCGGCGCTGTCGCCACGTGGGTGCAAGTACTGCATCACTGCGGCCCACACGGGCGCTGCGCCGCTAGTGCCGCTCACGTCCCACATGCTGGCACCGCTGGCGTTGCCCACCCACACGCCTACTGTGTAGCGGCTGCTGTAGCCCATGGCCCAGTTGTCGCGCATGTCTTTGCTGGTGCCGGTTTTAACGGCAGCGTTAATGCGCGTGGCCAGCACGCTGTCGGTGCCAAAGGTGCGAGCGCGGGCTAGCGGGTCGCGCAAAATGTCGCTCAGGATGAAAGTGGCTTTGGCATCTAGGCAATCTTTCAACACGACTTGTGCGGACGGCTTAAAGCTAGTGCCGCTGCAGCGCCCACCGTTGGCCAGCGCCCGGTAGGCGTTGGTCAGGCTGAGCAAGCTGACATCCGCACTGCCCAGTGCCAAGCTGTAGCCGTAATAGTCGCCTTCGTTCTTGAGTGGCAGGCCCAGTGCGCGCAGTTGTCGCGCAAACGCATCGGGGCTGACCATCACCAGCGTGCGCACGGCCGGCACGTTTAGCGATGCGCCCAGTGCGGTGCGCACCGACACCCAGCCTTTGAAACTGCGGTCGTAGTTTTGCGGAATGTACAGGCCGCTGGCTGTGGGGATGTGGGTGGATGAATCTTCGATCAGAGACGCCGCAGTTAAGCGCTTTTCGGCAATGGCTTGGGCATACAAAAATGGTTTGAGCGTGGAGCCCGATTGACGCAGAGCAGCAGCGGCGTCTACTTCGCGTGCATCGCCCAAATCGCCTGACGAGCCGACGTAGGCCAGCACTTCGCCGCTGGCGTTGTCTATTACCACTACCGCGCCGTCTTCTACATTGCGGCCTTGCAGCTCTTGCAATTGCTGCTGCAGGCTTTGCGTGGCAAAGCGTTGCAGTTTGGCGTCCAGCGTGCTGCGCACTGTGGCGGTAGTCGCTGTATCTTTGCGTATCAACTGACGGGCGATGTGCGGCGCAATGCCGTCACTGGGCGCAAAGGCCTTGCGCGGTAGCACGGCTTCGGTAAAGGCTTGCACAGCATCGCAGTTGGCGGCATCGGCGCTGTGCATTATTTTTAGCACGCCGCAGGCTCGCAGTGCCACGGCTTTGGCGCTGGCGTTAGGTGCGCGTACCAGCGCAGCGGTAACGGCTGCTTCGCGTTCGTCCAGGCCGTGCGCGGCCTTGCCAAACAAAGTGCGGCTCAAGGCATCAATGCCTTGTAGCTCACCTCTGAACGGCACCAAGTTTAAATACGCTTCTAAGATTTGGTCTTTGCGCCAACGCTGCTCTAGCCACGTGGCCGAAATAGCTTGGCCCGTTTTGCCCATTATGTTGCGCCGCTCGCTTCCTTTGCGTGGGCCATCTTCTACCAGGCTGGCCAGTTGCATCGACAGTGTGGATGCCCCCCGCGTACGCTGATTAAGCACATTGCCCCACGCTGCGGCAGACACCGCGCGCCAGTCCACGCCGCTGTGCTCGTAAAAGCGTTTGTCCTCCGATAACACCATGGCGGTGCGCAGTGCAGGTGACACATCGGCCAATGCCACCCACTGGCCACGTCGCACCGACTTGTCTGTACGCAGGCGGTGGATAACCTCGCCGTGGCGGTCTAGCAGCAGGCTATCGGATGAGATAAAAGCCTGCTTTTCTTGCTCAAACGTGCCAACAGCATACGCGCTACCAGCTCCACCAGCTATAAAAAGCGTAGTAAGCACAGTGCGGCACAAAGCACCGCGCACAGAGGGAGCCAACGCCTTGCGCATTTACTTGCCCAACACTTTCACCCTGGCGTTGGGCGTTTCGCCAAACATCTCGGGTGCGTACATGGCCTCTACGCGCGTAGGCGGCATGGCAAACTCGCCCACGTTGTTTAGCCGCACGGCGTATTCCAGTGTGAATTTGCCTTTAGGCACGTACTCGTAGTACGCGCGAAACGACTCAAAGCTGCGCTCTTCAAACGCAGGCCATGCGTCGCCACTCTTACGCTCATTCTTGGTCGCAATCTCAGAGTCACGGCCTAGGCCACCACCCAAGATGGTGGCTCCGCCGGGAATCGGGTCGGTCAGCGCTACCCAGGTCATGTCGGCGCTGGACGTCACCTCTAGCGTGATGCGCAGCACATCGCCTCGGCTGATTTGGCCTTTAACGGCTTCTTCCACTGGGGTGATTGTTTTCTTGACTTGGTAGCCTGCGTTGAACGGTGCCTTTAGCTGCACTGCTGCCACCGACTGGATGGTAAGCCACGGCTTGCCTGTACCCGCATGGGTAACGTTAAGCGCATCTTTGCCTGCAGACCAAGGCAAGAACATGCTGTTATTGCGCAAATTTCCGGGGGATGCCGGTGCGCCAAACCAAGTGTTTTGGTTTGGTG
>JAYSWJ010000259.1:0-7861 GCA_043718065.1 Polaromonas sp. | reverse complement strand
TTAAAGAATGTGCAAATTGCCTACAACGGCATGGCCCCATCGCCCTGCCGTGCACCCAAAATTGAAGCGGTAATCGAAGGCAAGTTACCCGCTGATGTGCGCGCCGCCGATATTGATGCAGCCATTACCGCCAGATTCCCCGCACGCGACGGCTTGCGCGCTACTTGGGCTTACCGCTCGCTGGTGGCACGCAACTTGGTAGTGCAGTTTGTTGAAGAATCACTTGGACTAGAGGTAGCTTAACTATGAACGCACCCACCACCCTCAAAGAGCTGATGCCCGACACCGCCAAAGACACTGACTCTGCAGGTCAGCAAGGCCAAGGCATCATCCACGAAAGCGCGCACCTGCACGTAACAGGCGAGGCCGTGTACACCGATGACATTCCCGAGCTGCGCGGCACGCTGTATGCCGCACTCATTTTGTCGCCCGTAGCCCACGGCGAGCTGATTGGCGACGGCATTGACTACGCTGCCATTATGAAAGAGCACGGCGTAGTAGCCGTGTACACCGCCAAAGACATTCCTGGTGAAAACAATTGCGGCCCCATCGTCCACGACGACCCGTTTTTAGCAGACGGCAAAGTAGAGTTTTTAGGCCAAGCCGTAGCTGTGGTAGTAGCCACCGACATGCTGTACGCCCGCGAGGTAGCCAAGCGCGCCAAGGTGCTGGTCAAAGAGCTGCCCGCATTGCTAACTATTGAAGAAGCTTTGGAGGCCAAAAGCTTCATCATGCCCGCCAAAGGCATCACACGCGGCAAACCTGCCGAGGCCATTGCCAACGCCCCACGCAAAATTACCGGCAGCACCTACTGCGGCCAGCAAGAACAGTTTTACCTAGAAGGCCAAATCACCTACGCCGTGCCGCGCGAGGACAACCAGCTCACCCTGTACGTGTCCACCCAGCACCCCGATGGCAACCAGCGCGAAGCCGCAGCCGCACTAAACCTGACCACCAAAGATGTTGAAGTGATTTGCCGCCGCATGGGCGGCGCGTTTGGCGGCAAAGAAGGCAACGCCAGCATCTTTAGCCAGTCGGCAGCACTGGCAGCATTCAAACTAAAAAAGCCCGTCAAGCTGCGCATTAACCGCGACGACGACATGATGGTGACCGGCAAACGCCATGACTTTCGCATTGACTACACCGTAGGCTTTGACGACAACGGCCGCATCCTGGGCGCAGACTTTATGCTGGCAAGCCGCTGCGGCTACAGCACCGACTTTAGCGGCCCAGTGAACGACCGCGCCGTGCTGCACATCGACAATTGCTACTACTTGCCGCACCTGCACATCATCAGCCACCGCTGCAAAACCCACATCCAGTCGGGCACCGCGTTTCGCGGTTTTGGCGGGCCGCAGGGCATGTTTGGTATCGAAACGGTGATTGAAGAAATTGCCCAAAACATTGGCAAAGACCCTGTTGATGTGCGCAAAGCAAACCTGTACCAAGACCCAGCCGTCAGCGGCGATGCTGGCAGCATGACCACGCAGTACAACCAAGTGATTGAAGATTTTATTGCCGACAAAGTGATAGACCAAGTAGAAGCCGAGTCAAAGTACCGCGCCCGGCGCGACAGCGTGAACGCCTTTAACGCGAAAAACAAACACCGCAAAAAAGGCGTGGCTTTAGTCCCGCTGAAATTCGGCATCAGCTTTACCGCCACCATGCTAAACCAAGGCGGCGCGCTGCTGAACATTTACATGGACGGCTCGGTCAGCGTTAACCACGGCGGAACCGAAATGGGCCAAGGCCTGAACACCAAAATGCAGCAAGTGGCAGCTGATGGCCTGGGCATACCCGTGCGCCATGTGCGCGTGAGCGGCACCGACACGCAAAAGGTGCCCAATGCGTCGGCCACCGCAGCGTCTAGCGGGGCCGACATCAACGGCGCAGCGATTAACAACGCCTGCGACCAAATGCGCGCACGCTTGGCACCTGTGGCCGCGCGCATGCTGGGGTGTGATGCTGTGGACATCGTTTTTGCCCAAGGTGTAGCCTCCGTTCGGCAAGACGCCACCCCCGTTCGTCCTGAGCTTGTCGAAGGATTTACCCCATCTTCGACACCACCCAAACCCAAGCAGGTAGACTGGACTAGCCTGATCAAACAAGCCTGGCTAGACCGCGTAGGCCTGTCGGTAACCGGCTTTTACATGACGCCCGACATCAAATACGACTTCACCACCCTGCAAGGCAAAGCCTTCTACTACAACTGCTACGGCGCCGCCGTGACCGAGGTAGAGATAGACACCCGCACAGGCGAATGGTGGCTGCAAGCCGTAGACATAGTGCACGACGCAGGCCAAAGCATCAACCCATCGATCGACATTGGCCAGATCGAAGGCGCGTATGTGCAAGGCATGGGCTGGCTGACGATGGAAGAATGCGTGTGGCAGCTAAAATCAGCGCCCACCGATGCAGGCGGAAAAGGCTACAAAACCGCAGACGGTTTTAGCAGCCGAGGAAAGCTACTAACCCACGGCCCCAGCACCTACAAAATCCCCGTAGCCAGCGACATCCCCGAGCATTTCAAAGTCAGCTTCTTCAACGGCCAAAACGTCAAACCCACGCCGTTCAGAAGCAAAGCCGTAGGAGAGCCACCGCTGATGCTAGCCCTATCAGCCTACTTCGCATTGCGCGACGCAGTCAGCGCCAGTGCAGACCACAAAGCGCGCGTTGATTTGACTGCGCCAGCCACGCCAGAGAAGATTTTGATGGCTTGTGAGCGGGCGAGAGCGCGGTTGGGTGTCTAACGAGATGATCGTTTTCTTGATTGACGCAGATAACTTTTCTGCTCCTTCTTGGCTCGATGATGCCTTTCGTTGGCTTGAAGCGGCGGAGGGCACAATCGCTGTTAGGCGGGCTTACGGAAGCGTCGAAAATTTGAAGGGATTGTCTGATGCAATGCGACGTTGGGTGATCCGACCATTCGTTAATCTGCCATTGTCAAAAAACACGACAGACCTGTCGCTAGCAGTGGATGCCATGGAGATAGCTTGCCAGTCACCTCGCCCGACGTTGTTTGTGATCGGTTCTGGTGACGTGGACTTCGTTCCGCTAGTGGTTCGGCTTAGAGAGCGCGGCATCCGAGTGGTCTGCGTCTCTGAGCGCAGCAAGATGGCACAAGACGCAGTCCATGCGTACGACCAGGTGGTCTACGTTGGTGGCGATCATGCAGAGCAATCTTTGGTAATAGGAGAACTAGAGGTTAGTCATTTTGTAGCACCTAAAGTGCGCTCTCTACCTAGAAAAACAGTAGCCAAGACTCTTACAAGTAAAGAGGGCGTGCCTAAAATCGTACCTACAAAAAAAGTAGCTGTAAAGAAATTAGTCGCAAAGAAAGTTGTAAAAAAAGTCCCCAGTGCCGCTAGCAGGACGGTTGTAGTTACCCAAATTTTGGCTGCAGCTCCCAACCTGAATACAGGTCAATGGCAGCCTTTACGTGATGTGGCAAAGGCACTCCATGATGAGATGTTGCTCGCAAAAAATACGACTTCGACCAAGCTCTTCAAAAAGTATCCACACCATTTTGAATTGATGCCTGCTAAGCAGCCAAATCAAGTCCGCTATATTTTGTTACCCACTTAGCTGGGAAATGCGGGGTCAGGAAATGCGGGGTCACGTCTCCCATTTCCCAAGCAGGAAAAGTCCTGCAATACTTGGTGATCTCAGTTCCTGTCTTGACGTCACTTGTTGCGCGCATGCGGTGGCTTTCAAATCTCTCGAATACGATACGGCACTAATAATTGGTAGTAGAGCAACTTAAAGAATCTGATAAAATGATAATCAGATAAATAGTAAATTTTAGGAGTTTGAAATAATGGCTGCCTACGCTGTTAACGTCACGGACTTTTCTCGTGGCTTGTCTGAGTATTTAAATAACGTGCAATACAGAGGCATGGTGCTGGATATTGAGCGTGGCAAGCGCATAGTGGCGCGCTTGTCGCCTGCGGGGCAAACTGACGGGTTTCCTATTGGGCAGCTGGATGATTTGCTGGGAAAGGGGCCGCAGTTGTCTGCGCCTGACAGGCAGGCGCTGGCTGGTGACGTGCGCGCAGTGCGTGCACAGTTGCGCACCAAGGCTGACCCATGGGCTTAGTGATTGATACGGATGTGTGGGTGCTGGCCGAAAAGTCGGGTGGCACGCTAAACTTTGCGCGCTGGGCGGCGTACGGCGGGGCCTATATGAGCGCCATCACCGCTAGCGAACTGCTGGTGGGTGTAGAGCGGGCCAACACAGCGCAGCGGCGTGCTAAGCGCGGTGCGTTTGTAGAAAATCTTTTGTCTTCGGTGCCCGTGCTGGAGTTCTCCGCTTCTGTAGCCCGTACCCACGCGCGCATGATTGCCGCCTTGCCTAAAAACGTTACTGCTACGGCGCACGATGCTCTAATAGCCGCCACAGCGGTGCACCACGGCTATGCGCTGCTAACGCGCAACGTGGCAGATTTCAAAATTTATGCGGGGTTGACGATTGAGGCGTTTACCCACGAAAGCTAGAATTAGCTGTGGGCGAAATTTGGTTGATGTACGCTTTGCGCTTAACATTGTCGAATTAATCCTGATAAACACAGTATGAAACCTTCAACCGCACTTAACCAGTACCGCGATAGCATTCGCAGCGTTGTTATGTCACATCGTGCGGCTAATCCGCGTGTGTTTGGGTCGGTAGTGCATGGAAATGATACTGAGCAAAGCGATTTAGATATTCTGATTGACCCAAGTGCAGACACCACACTGATGGACGTTGCCAACATTCAATTGGATTTAGAGCGTTTACTGGGTGTTTCAGTTGATGTGCTGACACCTAAAGCCTTACCAGTCAAATTCAGAAGTATTGTATTAGCCGAAGCAGTGCCTGTATGAGTAAAAACAGCTTGCGCATCAAAGACTATCTAGAGCATATAAAAGAGGCGCTAGAACGTATTGAACGATACACGGTAAGTTTGACAGAAGCTAGTTTTCTGCTAGACGAGCTAGTACAAGATGCGGTAATTCGCAATATTGAAATTCTTGGCGAAGCAGCTAACAATATTAAAAAAGCTGACACTGCTTTTACTGAAAATCACGCAAATATTCCTTGGTTAACCATGTACGCCATGCGCAATCGCGTCTCACATGCTTATTTTGAAGTGGACTGGGAAATCGTATGGAAAACAATACAGAACGATTTGCCTAAGATGAAGCGGCAAGTTAGTTCTCTGCTGTTGTCTTTGCCTTTCTGATTATTGAGGCGACAAGCGGTGATCTCTGATACTGGCATTGCCCTGCTGCGGCAAACTAACGACGCGGTACTGGTCGCCATCGACAGTTTTGAAGGCTCTAGCCCGCGTGAGGTGGGGGCCTGGATGTTGGTGTTGGCGGGCGATGTGCATGGCACGGTGGGTGGTGGCAACTTAGAATTTCAGGCGATTGCTCATGCGCGTGAGCTGCTGGCTGCGCAAGCTGGTACACAAGTTAGCACGCAAGACATGCAGCGCCCTGATGAGCTGCGACGCTACCCGCTGGGGCCGTCGCTGGGGCAGTGCTGTGGGGGCGTGGTGCATTTGAAGTTTAGCTGCATACCCGCAGGTGATGCTATAAAAATAGAAGCTGCTCGAGCAGTATTTACGGCCTCAAAGGCACAAAACGCTTTAAAAATAGCGCTGTTTGGCGGTGGCCATGTGGGTAAGGCACTGGTGAATGTGCTTGGGGCGCTGCCTTGCACGGTGCATTGGGTTGACAGCCGCGACGAGATCTTTCCTACTGACGTGCCTGCCAACACGCAGTGCGAACATTCGGCGCCGGTGCACGCTGCGGTGCACGACATAGCGGCAGGCAGCCATGTTCTGACCATGAGCTTTAGCCATGCGGAAGATCTAGACGTGGTGGCGCAGTGCCTGCTACGTTTGCGCGCGACCAACGACTTGCCTTTTATTGGCCTGATTGGCAGTAAAACTAAATGGGCTACCTTTCGCCACCGGCTGGCAGACCGTGGCTTTACTGCGGACGAGATAGCGCGTATTACTTGCCCGATAGGTTTGCCAGGCGTGCAAGGCAAAGAGCCTGAGGTGATAGCGGTGGGCGTGGCGGCGCAGCTGCTACGTATGCGCGCTGCTACAGTGGCCTAGGGCTGCCCAGCGTGCCCTAGGGCGTACACTAGGCCACTCTTGCTAGCCTGCGCCAACACCTGCAGCTGTTTAACTGCTGACTTCACCCCTGTTCCCCCATGCCTTTTTCTAATCTTGGCTTCTCGCCTACTGTGTTACCCGCCTTGCAGCGCGCGCTGCTGGGCGAGGGTTTCAAAACGCCCACGCCCATCCAAGTGCAGGCCATCCCAGCCATTTTGCAGGGGCGCGACGTACTGGCCTCGGCCCAAACGGGGTCGGGCAAAACTGCGGCGTTTTCGTTGCCCATGCTGCAGCACATTTGCGATAGTGCACCCACAGCGCCGCGCCGCACACACAGCCTGATCGTCGTGCCTACGCGTGAGCTGGCGGTACAGGTGGGCTTGGCGATCAATAGCTTTGCTAAATTTTTACCGCAGCGGGTGAAGGTAGCGGTGGTGTTTGGCGGTGTGTCGATCAATCCGCAAATGCTGCACCTGCGCGGCGGGGCCGACATTGTGGTGGCTACGCCGGGCCGATTGCTAGATTTAATCGACAGCAACGCGGTAAGCATTGGCCAGGTGAGCACGCTGGTGCTAGACGAAGCCGACAGGTTGCTAGACCTGGGCTTTGGCGACGAGCTCGGCCGCATTATGGTGCTGCTGCCGCGCCAACGGCAAAACCTGTTTTTCTCGGCCACCTTTCCGCCCGCTGCGCAGGCGCTGGCTAGTAGCATGCTGCACAACCCGCAGCGCATAGAAGTGCTGCCCGAGCCGGAGGAGGCTGTAGATATTGTGCAGCGTGCTATCGAAGTAGATGCACCACGGCGCACCCAGCTACTGCGCCATTTGATAGAAACACAAAAATACAGCCGCGTACTGGTGTTTGCCGCCACCAAACATGCCACTGAAATTATTGCCGTCAAGCTGCGTACAGCCGGCATTAGCGCCGAGCCTTTTCATGGTGAGCTAAGCCAAGGCAAGCGTAGGCAGGTGTTGCTAGACTTTAAATTGCGCCGCCTAGAGGTGATGGTGGCCACCGACGTTGCGGCGCGCGGCATTGACATTGCCAAGCTGCCCGTGGTGATTAACTACGACATGCCGCGCTCTGCAGTGGACTACACCCACCGCATAGGCCGCACGGGCCGTGCGGGTGAGAGTGGGCTGGCGCTGAGCTTTGTTAGCGCGCAGACTGCGGCGCACTGGCGATTAATTCAAAAACGCCACAGCCTAGATATTGCACTAGAGCATGTGGCAGGCTTTGAGCCGACTGAGCTGGCACCCGAGGCTAGCATTGACCCGGCAGCGCCGTCCAACGGCGGCATCAAAGGCAAGCGCCCGAGCAAAAAAGACAAGCTGCGCGCAGCGGCTGACCAAAAACCAAACTAGCCGCGCACTGCTAAGGCCGCTTTTACATCACGCAAGTTCATGCCGTACATATCGGCAAATTCTGCAGGCGTTTTGCCGCTGGCGTCATAGGCGCGCAGCAGGGCGGCTTGCTTGGCTAGTATTTCATCGCGCTGGGCCAGCACTTCTTCTAGCACGGTGTTGGCTTGCGCATCATTAGTTTGCACGCGGGCCAAATAGTCTTGGCGCTCTAGGCCTGACGCTTCAAACGCGGCGATCAGCTGCGTGCGCAACTGCTTAAGCAGCTTGGGTTTAACGTCCTCTGGCGCGCGCATTAGCCTGCGGCGGTACAGCTCTAGCATGGCAAAGTAAATATGCTCGGGCTCTAGCGGTTGCACGGGCTGGCCCGCCAAGTCGTGGCGCTGCAGGCCAGCG
>JAYSWJ010000258.1:0-7876 GCA_043718065.1 Polaromonas sp. | reverse complement strand
CAACTGGTTGAGGACGACTTCGTGAGGTGCTTCTTTGCGAAGAAGACCTTGGAGTACGACTTGGCGTTCGATGCCGGCTGCCGGATTCACATGCTTGCCGCTCTAACGGAGATGCATCCTGACATCGGGGCGGCGCTCACAATCGAGGTCGATAGCGTCGAAGGAGATGCCGCGAAAGCCAAGCAGCTGTTCAGCGGTACCTTCCAGCGAGGCGAGGGCAAAACCAAAGTACAAAAGGGGCGCTTCTCGCAACTCCTTGCTTACGCGATTACAACCTCGAGTGATCCGGTTGAACTGCCTACGTACCTCAGAGAAGCGTTGACATTTGTCGCGATGCCGAAAAAGACCTATGGCACATTTTGAGCCAACGTCTGAGCAGAAGGCCATCATTGAGGCTGACTCTGTGTCAGTTGCCGTCGTGGCTTGCCCAGGTAGTGGCAAGACGACTACTGCGGTGCGACGACTTGCAGAGCTTCGGAGCCGACTAGCAACCTCGCGCGGGTACGTAGCGCTGCTGTCCTACTCCAACGTGGCGGTCAACACCTTTCGAAATGAGTATCAGGAGCTGACGAGGCGCTCGAGCAATGATGATCGTGTGGTCATCCAGACTGTGGATTCGTTCCTCACGACCTACCTTTTGCGGCCTCACGGCGCGCGCGTCATGAAGTGCAATCGTACGCCCTTCCTGGTCTTTGGAAGCGAGCCGTTTATGGCGAACTATGTGGTCGGCCAAGGCAAGGAGCGCATTGGTCTAGAAGATGTCTTGTTAGACCGCGGCGGCGATCAGACGGTTTTCCACCACCGATTCAAAGGTGGAGGAACTCAACGCCTCGACGACACGAGAGCGGCAGAAGTTCGTGAAAAGGCAAAAATGCTTGCCAAGGTCGGTGGCTACACCTATGCCTTGGGTCGAGTCTGGGCGCTGCATATCTTGAAAAAAGAACCGAGACTGGCTGCTGCGGTTGCGCGCCGGTTTCCACAGATCCTCGTTGACGAAGCTCAAGACATCGGCAGTTTCGAGGCCGAGCTCCTGGACTTGCTTGGGCGGTCAGGAAGCGTTGTATCTCTGATTGGCGACGCCCATCAGAGCATTTATGGCTTCAACTTTGCAACCGGCGCATACCTGCGCGAGTTCGCATTGCGTGAGGGGGTTCTGTCGCTCCCGCTTTCCCAAAATCGTCGCTCAGCTCCGGCAATCGTGTCTTTTGCTAACGCGTTGTCCGCCACGGACTCGAAGCCGTTTCGCGAGGTGCCGGGATGGCTTGCTGGTACTTACTACTGGCGCTACGAAAAGAGCAAACTTCCCCAGTTCATGTCGGCTTGGGCGACTGCGCTCAAGGCTGCGAGCTACGATCTGGGTGAGGCTGCTGTTCTTTGTCGAGGAGCAAGCCTCCTGGCCAGGGTGTCGTCAGGGGTAAACGAAGTGGGGCAATCGGCGGTGAAGCACTTCGCAGCAGCCGCAGTGGAGCGTGACCAGCGGGGCGACATCGCGCTGACGCTTGAACATTGTGCGAAAGGGGTGATGCTTCTGGTCGATGGCCTCGCAGACTCTTTCCTGCGAGACCTGAAAGCGCTGCATCGCGAAGAGGGTCTCATAGCAATGCGGCGCTTGGTCTGGGCGCTCATCCGCAACCCTCAAACTGGCATCCCATCGGGGACTCTCGACGCCAAAAGCCAATGGCTGCCAGCACTAAAGAAAAACTTGGGCAACTGGCTGTGTCTGGTCGAGTCGACGACAGGCTACCAGCGCGTTGATACCTGGATGTCGAAGGTGAAGACGACGGGACTCCCAGATCAAAGGCCCATAGTCGCGGTGGACTTCGGCCAAAACGAGTGGTCAGGACTCCGTTTTGGGACGGTTCATTCCGCCAAAGGCGAGGGCATCTCAGCGGTGATGTACCTGACGAGCAAGCCGCATCTTGATGCACTCGTCGCTGGAACAACTACCGAGGACGGTCGTATAGGCTTTGTGGCCGCAACGAGAGCTCGCGACCTTCTAGTCATAGCGATTCCAAATTTGACCGCTCCCGAAGTTATCGCCACACTGGAAGGCTTGGGCCTCGCCGACTGGGCTCAAGCCAAATCGACTATGGCGTTTGCAGGGACGCTTGCAAGCAATCTTTGATACGCGCGTTCTGCCGTTTGGCGCGCAGGCAATCTGTTGCTGGGCGGTTGCCAGCTTGCGCAAATTCTCGTACCGAAAAATTCGCCGCTCAAGGCGTGAAATCAAAGCTCGGCAATCGCTACACATCGATCATACGGGTTTGCTGGTTGAATTGCGGCAACTGGTCGCAAACGGACTACTAGCTGCATCGATTCAAAACGATGCATTGGTAGTTTGAACACCAGTTGTCTCTGACGGTTAATCTGACGGTAAGACAGTTTTGCCAGCGAAATTGACATTGTCTAACTGCTGCATCATCGGTTGTCCCCATCCAAAATAAATTGATCGGCGACAATCGAGTGTGAGTGACAGGAACCTCGAATTTAATTGATACTGACAAGTTGTGGCAGACCGGTGCTGGGACGTTTTGCGGTCATAGGCGCTTAGTGCGGTCTGTGCGGTATCAGACAGACGTAGCAAGCCAATCGTGAGAAACTTAGGCAGCGTTTTTAAATGAATCAAAGGAACTGCTCATGCCCAAGCCTTCCTCACTAAGCTTTGCGCTCGGCAAGATCCTGTTCGCTACGCTTCTAATTACAACCTTTGCTATGCCAAGCCACGCAACCCCAGAACCTGAGTACCAAGTCGTTCAATCGCTTGCTGATTTCGAAGTTCGCCAGTATGCCGCTTACACAGTGGCTGAAACGGTGGTGGCAGGCCCAGCCGATAAAGTTGGCAGCCAGGCCTTTCCAATTTTGGCGGGATACATCTTTGGTAAAAACAAGGGTGAGCGCAAGTTTGAGATGACAGCGCCGGTAACGCAAGCCGTGGTGCCCACAAAACTTCAGATGACCGCGCCTGTCACCCAGACCACTGCGCCCGGCGGGTTTTTGGTGCAGTTCGTTTTGCCCAAAGGCGTGACAGTGGCTAACGCGCCAGAGCCACTGGACGCGCGCGTTCAACTACGCGAGATCTCTGCTGCCCAAGTGGCGGTGATTCGCTACTCGGGCCTCTGGTCGCGGTCCAATGACGACGACCATCTGGCAAAGCTACAGGCAGCTATGCGCGCAGCCAACCTGAGATGGACAGGCGAAGCTGTGTACTCGCGGTACAACGCGCCTTTTACGCCGTGGTTTTTGCGGCGCAATGAAATTTGGCTGCATTTGGCAGCGGGCAACTGACCGCACTACAAACAGACCATCTGTACGCCAACGCACAGACGAGACACGCAGCGGTGTGGTGCACTGGGGCTTATTTAAGGAATGACCATGCCCTCTACCGAATGGAGCGCCAAGCGCAAGCGTCAATACCAACACATCAAAGACAGCGTGCTAGCGCGGGGCGAGAGCGAGCCGCTGGCTGAAGAAATTGCCGCTCGCACCGTTAATAAAGAGCGTGCGCAACATGGTGAATCTGAGACTGCAAGCGCGTCATCTATCAACGACATGTCGTCAAGTCGGCGTGGCGGGCTCAGGTCGCACCAAGGTGCTGGCGGTCGCACTGTGGCACAACTTCGCAACGAGGCAAAGCAGCGCGCAATCAAAGGCCGCTCCGCCATGAACAAGGCACAGTTGGAGCAGGCGCTCCAGCAATGAGAGATTACGTTTAGTCGACATCTTTCGCTTCGATGAAAGCGGCAAAATTGTCGAGCACGGGGACGTACTTCAAGCTATGCCGGCGGAGTCTGCCAATGGCAACTCTGTGTTCTAGCGTGCTAAATCCAGCGTGAGCCAACCATCGCCTTGTGCCATAGCTACGCTAAACGAGCCAGCCATGGCTTGCACATCTGTCCAGTCAATGGTGCGGGATTTTCGAACTAGATCTGTAGGTATGAATGCTTTGTCTGTGTCTCTGGGCAGTAGGCGTAGACAGAGTTGGTCGCACTTACCGGTGTTGCCAACACCTGCTTTAAGCGTGACCTGCAAAGTACCGCCCGTGGTGTGATGATCGCAAAAAGCTAGCAGCGCGCCGATCAGCACGCTTCGATAGAAACTTTGCGGCACTAGCCTGGTGTCGTCTGCAATATCGTTGCGCACCTCTAGCCCGGCACCTGATAGTTCCATCCCCAGCAGCTGGGTGGCTTGGTCTACGCTGTTGCGCAAATTGACTGCGCTGTCCTCGCTGGTAGTTATCCATCCTATAGCGTCCACGCAGCCAGCAATAGCTTCTTTGGACGATGCGCTGATCGCGGCAAGATTTTTGGTGATGGCTTGCAGGTCGGGTTCGGGCATTTGTATGCGCTTTTGCAGTATGGCCATGATGATGGCTGCAGGCTGCATGAGGCCCGCCACATCATGGCGCAGTACGGGCGCGATGCGGCGCAGCACGGCGTAGGTTGCTGCTTCTGCCAAGAGTTTGCGCAGAACATCAGGCGCAACCGCGGGCGCAACGGTGAGCGCCACTGCGGGTGCAAAGGTGGGCCCGCTAGCTGGGCGCGCTTGGTCTGCCGAATCTTGTGCGGTGATGGTGGACATGGAATAGAAATGGGTTTGAAGTGGAAATAGTAGACAAGGAATTCATTTAACTTTTTAGCTCAACGACGTTGGAATTTTTGGTGCAGACTGTCCGCCAATTGGGCTGAGCAGTGTTAACAATACCGACTCGACGGCAGCAGGGTCTACCGGCTTGGTAAGGTGGGCATGAAACCCGGCCGTTTTAGATTTTCGAATATCGTCTTCGGTGCCCCAGCCTGTCAGCGCAATCAATTGGGCTGAGGCTGTGGCTGGGTTGGCCAGCAGGGCGCGCGCTACTTGGTAACCTGTCATGTCTGGCAAACCGATGTCGAGAAAAACCACGTCGGGACAAAACGACAACGCTGTATCAAGTGCTTGTTGTCCGCTAAATGCTGATTTGGTTTCGTGTCCTAATAGCTCCATCAGCATAGCCAGTGTCTCGGCGGCATCAATGTTGTCGTCCACTACCAAAATCCGGCGACGGGTGGCGGCATCAACAAGCGGCCCAACCGCGACAGCACAGGGCTGTGATGCTGATGCGTATGCTACTGGCAGGATCACTGTAAATTGGCTACCCATGTTGATGCCGCGGCTGTCGGCATGCACAGTGCCGCCATGCAATTGAACCAAGGTTTTAACCAGTGACAGACCCAAGCCCAAGCCGCCTTCAGCACGGTCCAGCGTGCGATTGATCTGCGCAAACATGTCGAAAACGCCCGAGAGCATGCCTGCAGGAATGCCCATGCCGTTGTCGGTCACGATAATGCGAACTTGATCACCTTGCAGACCTGCCACCAGGCTAATTTGGCCGCCTTTTGGGGTGTATTTGGCAGAGTTGTTGAGCAAATTACTAAGCACTTGAGACAGCCGCGTCAGGTCGGCATGAAGCCAAATGGTAGCGTCGGGTAAGTCCACCTTCAGCGCGTGGCCTGCCGCATCAATCAGCGGCATGGATGCCTCAACCGCGCTGGTTACTACCGCTTGCAGTGTTAAACGTTCTTGTCTTAAAACAATCTTGCCGCTGGTAATGCGCGACACGTCCATCAGATCGTCAATCAAGCGCACCATATGGGCGATCTGGCGCTCCATTACAGGCAGCATGTGCGCCGCAGCGGTACTATCAGGTGCCAGCTTAAGCACCTGCAGGCCCGTGCGTATGGGCGCTAGCGGGTTGCGCAGCTCATGCGCCAGCGTAGCTAAAAACTCATCTTTGCGCTGGGCCTGCTCAGACATTTGCTTTTCATAAAGTTTGCGGTCGGTGATGTCGTGCGTCACGCCCAGCACAGACACCACAGTGCCGTTATCGCCAAACTCGGGTACCAGTTGGCAGGTGAAACAGCGCAATCCCTCAGAGGGGGTTTCGAATTCAAAATCTAGTGAAGTAGGCACGCCATGGTCAAACACATGGGTGATAGCTGCATCCCATTGGTCGCACAAATGAGGTGGCATGCCCAGTTCGCGGTTGCTTTTACCTAATAATTCGTCAACTTTTCGACCCGTTATTTTTTCGATAGCAGAGTTGACGAACACATGCCGTAGCTGACGGTCAAACCGCGTCAGCACGTCGGGTGCGTTGTCCGCTAGGCTGCGCATTTCACGCTCGCGCTGGGCCAGCGCTTGGGTCGCCCTGAACTGTGCTGTACGGTCAGTGCCATGAATAAATACGCCAGAAATCTGGCCAACAGCATCGCGCAGCGGCAGATAGACGAAGTCTACAAAAATTTCACTTTCCGACTGATCTGGCCCACTGCGCACGAAAGCGTGCATGGCAGTGGCCTCAAAACTTTTACCCGTGCGGTACACCTTGTCGAGCAAGTCAGTAAAGCCTTGTTCTGCAAGTTCTGGAAAGGCTTCGATATGAGTTTTCCCTAAAATTTCGGGCCCGCGTTGTGCGATGTCATAAAACGATTGATTGGCAAGTTCCAAAATATGATCCGGCCCTCTCATCACAGCCGAAAACGACGGCATCATCGCCACAATTTGGGACAACTGCGTTTGGCTGGCGAGCAGCTTTTTGCCTGCCCGCGCATGCTCTACGGCCGACCAGGTGCGCTCGGCAATTTCTCTGGCGATGGCTATTTCTTCTTTATTCCATTGACGTGGGGCATTTTGATGAATGCCCAAGACGGCAAGCAACTGGCCATTTTTTAGAACGGGAATACCCAGACTGGCAACGATTCCCATCGCAGCATAGGCAGTTTTTTCGCTGTCTGAATAGCCCGCGTCAGTTCGTACGTCAGACACAATAACGTTTTTACCTGACCGCAAAGTGGCTAGCAGCTTTGGCCCGTAGTCTTGCAGCTTGTGAGTGCCTTCGATTTGCTGCACCCCATCAACGTAACTTTGGCCTATCACTATGTTTTCACCGTCCAGCACCTCGCCGTACATTACCCGGTTAACCTGCAGATGCAAGCCCAAAAGTTGTGACCCTAGACGTTTGAGCGCTTCCTCGTTAGTCAAATCACGGGTAGCGTCGCCAAACACACCGCGAAATGTTTCGCGGTGTGTCACTATACGCAGAGCGTCTTTGCGTTGACGAAGTTCGCGCGCTATGGCCCAGCTTTCACGGGCGTTTTCAATAGTCCGGTTCAGTGCCTGAGGACTGGTCCAGTCTTTGCAGATGTAGTCTTGGGCACCGGCTTGTAATACGCGACGGCCATCTTCCCGGTTGTCTGCGCTGGTTACCACCACTATGGGGCACACAGGCATGCCATCGGTGTCCAAAAGCTCCGCCAGCACTTGTGGCGGGTTCATGTCAGGCAGATTGCAGCCAAGCAATACGCAATGCGGTGGTGCAGCGGCGCCGCGAATGGCTACTACGCCCGCAGCGCCGGTGTCAGCCTCAATAAATACGAGACGCCGCTCACAAGCACTTCGCAGCATACGTCTGATGTCAGCACGGTTATCTGCTTTGTTGTCGACGATGGCTACAGACCATACTTCCAACAAGTTTTCTTTTGTTTCAACAGCGGCCATTGGTTTTGCGCAATTTTCTATATTGGTCCGTATGACTGTAATACCAAACCTTACACATCACGTCAGCCTTATGCCCGTAAATTTGTAGGCGGCGTCCTACAAAAGCAATGCGTATTATTATTTTGCTGTGTATCGTGTGTTGTGTTTACAGAGTTTTTCTCTAGGAAAGAAAACCCAATACGCTACAAATTAAATAGCTGCTTGAGCAGTGTCTACGGACTGAAAAAGCTAAAACACTGATTTTTTGTAACTACTCAGGTCCCTCGCACGAGTATGTCAAAATACACAGCATGAAAGGCCTACTCAATCTAAGTCAAATGAGCCATGAAGACAAAGATGGGCT
>JAYSWJ010000257.1:0-3156 GCA_043718065.1 Polaromonas sp. | reverse complement strand
CAGTGCGCCCGCGTAGTGCTGTGGAAAAGCCGCGTATTTGCGCGAAGCTGGGCGCGCTACGACATTGCCGTGCCGGGCAGCTTTAGGCTGGCCCCTGCGCCCGAGCGAATGGCGGCGCTGGCTAACGACTACAGCGTGATGCGGCAAATGTTTTTGACCGAGCCGCCGCCGTTTGACGCGGTGGTAGCTACCCTGCGCCAAGCTGAGGCTGTATTGAACAGCGGCAAAACCGCATAAGATACATCTCACTACATGTCAACGTCTAACTTCGCCTTTTTGCACACCGAGTGGTCTGCGCTACAGGCCGAGGCGTTGCTGGCGGAGCACGCAGCGCTGGCTGACCCGCGTACCGCCTGCTTTTATGCGCGGCGCTCGCTGGAGTTGGCTGTTACGTGGCTTTTCCAGGCTGAAGGCGGGCGCGGTGGCAGTTTGCGCATGCCTTACCAGCCGGACTTGTCGGCTTATCTGTTTGAACCCACCTTTAAAGCCTTGGTAGGCCCTGCCCTGCATGCCAAGATGGACGTAGTGCGCAAGCTGGGCAACCACGCGGCGCACAGCACTCGGGCTATGGGCGCGCAAGACGGCGTGGCTGCCGTGCGCGAGCTGTTCCATGTGATGTACTGGCTGGCGCGCACCTATGCGCGAAACGTAGCCGCGCGGCCGGATGCAGCGGTGCAGTTTCGGGTGGAGTGGTTGCGGCCAGCGGCAGATGCTGCACCCGCTGCACTCGTTGCCAGTTCTAGAGCGGAGATACTGGCACAGGTGCAACTGGCTAAGTTAGCCCAAGAGCTGGCTGCGCGCGACAAAGCGCTGGCTGCAGAACGCCAAAAGTCTGACGCCCAAGACATTGAGATTGCGGCCCTACGCGCTGCCGTGGCTGCCGCAAAACCGCTGAATGTAGCCGTAGCCGACACCCACAACTACGACGAGGCGCAAACGCGCGACTTGTTTATTGACGTGCTGCTCAAAGAAGCTGGCTGGGCGCTGGCCGACGCGCGCGACCGTGAATTTGAAGTATCTGGCATGCCCAACGGCCAAGCCAAGGGCTATGTGGACTACGTGCTGTGGGGCGACGACGGCAAGCCGGTGGCCGTGGTAGAGGCCAAGCGCACGCAGCGCGAAGCCCATGCAGGGCAACAGCAGGCCAAGCTGTATGCCGACTGCCTGGAGGCGCAGTTTGGCCAGCGCCCGCTGATTTATTACACCAACGGCTACGAGCACTGGCTGTGGGACGACTTACGCTATCCGCCGCGTGCGGTGCAAGGGTTTTATAAAAAAGACGAATTGCAATTACAAATACAAAGGCGCAACAGCCTGCGCCCGCTGGCGGGTATCGCCATCAACCCGGCCATTGCAGAGCGGCATTATCAGCTGCGCGCCATTCGCCGTGTGGGCGAAACATTCGAGAAAGATCGGCAACGTAAAGCCCTGCTGGTAATGGCCACCGGCGCTGGCAAAACCCGCACGGTGATTGCGCTGGTAGACATGCTGATGCGGGCTAATGTGGTCAAACGTGTGCTGTTTTTGGCTGACCGTGTGGCGCTGGTTAACCAAGCGGTGAATGCGTTTAAGGTGCATTTGCCGGATGCGTCTGCGGTGAACTTGGTGACCGAGAAAAACACTGACGCGCGGGTATACGTGTGTACATATCCGACGATGATGGGTTTGATCAACGAGACTGCCGAGAGCGCTACCAATGGACAACGGCGCTTTGGCGTGGGGCATTTTGACTTGGTGATAGTCGACGAAGCGCACCGCTCGATCTACCAAAAATACCGCGCTATCTTTTCGTATTTTGACTCGCTGCTAATCGGCCTGACGGCCACACCTAAAGACGAGATTGACCGAAACACCTACGGCCTGTTTGACCTGGAAGACGGCGTGCCTACCGATGCCTATGGACTGGACGACGCGATTGCAGAGGGCTACTTGGTGCCGCCTCGCACGCTGTCGGCACCTCTGAAATTTCAGCGGGAAGGCATCTACTACGCCGAGCTGAGCGATGCAGAAAAAGAGCAATGGGACGAGCTGGATTGGGACGAAGAAGGCCACACGCCCGAAGAAGTGAATGCCGAGGCGATTAACAAGTGGCTGTTTAACGAAGACACCGTGGACAAGGTGCTGGCACTGCTGATGACGCAGGGCTTAAAGGTGGCGGGTGGTGACAGGCTGGGCAAAACCATCATCTTTGCCAAAAATAATCGCCATGCGAAGTAAATTACCCAGCGCTTTGATCTGAACTACCCACAGCACGCAGGGCAGTTTGCGCGGATGATTACCTATGAAGTTGGCTATGTACAAAGCCTGATTGACGATTTTTCGCAGAAAGATAAAGCGCCGCACATCGCGGTATCTGTAGACATGCTGGACACGGGTGTAGACGTGCCCGAGGTGCTGAACCTAGTCTTCTTTAAAGTGGTGCGATCTAAAACCAAGTTTTGGCAAATGCTGGGGCGCGGCACACGGCTGTGCAAAAACCTGTTTGGCCCGGGAGAAGAGTCTGAGAACCACAAGCAAGAGTTTCTGGTTTTAGATTTTTGCCAGAACCTGGAGTTTTTTAGCCAAAATTTAGAAGGCATAGGCGGCAATGTGCCTGTACCGTTAAGCCAACGTCTGTTCAACGCCCGCCTTGAGCTGTTGGCTGCGCTAGACACGCGACTGCAGCCAATAGATAACGAAGTGAGTGATGTAGCCCAGAACACCATGGCACCCAGCGAAGCAACTATTCGGCGTGGCACTGCGCAGCTGCTGCATTCCATCGTGGCAGGCATGCGCCTAGATAACTGTGTTGTGCGGCCACAGCGCCGCTGGGTGGAAACTTGGAGCCAAGCAGCTAGCTGGAATACGATCAACGCTGAACAGCGCGTAGACATTGCCGTTCATTTATCAGCATTGCCTAGCACCGTGCGTGACGACGACGAGGATGCCAAGCGCTTTGACATGCTGATGCTGCGTACACAGCTGTGCATGTTGCACGCAGAGCCTGGCATGGCCCGCCTGACTGAAGCGGTGCGCGCGCTGGCCGATGCGCTGCTAGGCTTGGGCAACATTCCAGCTGTTAGCAAGCATTTGGTGCTGATAGAGGCGGTTGCAGGGCAAGAGTGGTGGCAAGACGTAACCTTGCCTATGCTAGAGCAAGCGCGCCTGCATTTACGT
>JAYSWJ010000256.1:0-7916 GCA_043718065.1 Polaromonas sp. | reverse complement strand
AGAAGTTGCCTAAGATTATCGACACTGGTTTTTACTACTACGATAAAGGCAACATGAAGGATGCCAAGATTGCAGCAGTTCTCTACGATTGATTTACCTCGGGGCAAGTGATTTGCTGCTGAATTCGTAGCACATTGCCCCGTTTCGTTTTACTGTAAGGACAGGCCTAATATGGGAAAAATTACCAATATGCGCGTCGCAGACGTGCGCTTTCCCACGTCTATGCACCTCGACGGCTCGGACGCTATGAACCCCGATCCGGACTATTCTGCAGCCTACGTAATTTTGGAAACCGACCAGCCTGGACTAGAAGGACATGGCCTGACTTTTACCATTGGCCGTGGCAATGAAATCTGCTGCGCCGCTATTGAAGCCATGCGCCACTTAGTAGTGGGTTTGGACATGGCATGGGTGGCCCAGGACATGGGCCGCTTTTGGCGCCACATCACCTCTGACAGTCAACTGCGCTGGATTGGTCCGGACAAAGGGGCCATCCACCTTGCCACCGGAGCAGTGGTTAACGCAGTGTGGGATTTGTGGGCCAAGCAGGAAGGTGTGCCTGTGTGGGTGCTGGTCGCGCGCATGAGCCCCGAAGAGATAGTCAAGCTAATCGATTTTCGCTACATCACCGATTGCATCACGCCTGAAGAGGCACTGGCTTTGCTGCAAAAGCAGGCTGTGGGAAAAGCCGAGCGTTGGGCTACGCTGGAGCGCGAAGGCTACCCTTGTTACACCACATCGGCTGGCTGGCTGGGCTACGACGACGACAAACTACGCCGCTTGTGCCAAGAGGCAATTGACACAGGCTTTAACCACGTGAAGTTAAAAGTAGGCCGCGACAAGGCGGACGATATTCGCCGTCTTACCATTGCCCGCGAGGTGCTGGGCCCAAACCGCCACCTCATGATTGACGCCAATCAAGTATGGGATGTGAAGCAAGCGGTGCAGTGGGTTAACGACCTGGCTTTTTGCAAGCCGTGGTTTATTGAGGAGCCCACCAGCCCCGACGACATCGAAGGCCACCGCGTGATCCGCGAGGCCGTAGCGCCTGTAAAAGTGGCTACTGGCGAGATGTGCCAAAACCGCATCATCTTCAAGCAGTTGATCATGCGCGCAGCTATTGATGTGGTGCAGATCGATGCGTGCCGATTGGGTGGCGTCAATGAAATTTTAGCTGTCATGCTAATGGCTGCCAAGTACAAATTGCCTGTCTGCCCCCACGCGGGCGGCGTGGGCTTGTGTGAGTATGTGCAGCACCTGTCCATGATTGACTATCTGTGTATTGCCGGTACTCGCGAAGGTCGTGTCATCGAGTTTGTCGACCATCTGCATGAGCATTTCAAGGACCCTTGCGTCATTGAAAACGCTGCCTACATGCCGCCTAAAGCTGCGGGTTTTTCGATTGAAATGAAGCCTGAATCGATTGCGCGGTATACCCACCGTCGTTTATGAAGATAGATACCCACCAGCATTATTGGCGCTACACAAAGCAAGAGTTCCCGTGGATCAGCCAAGCAATGCATTTGTTGCAACGCGACTTTATGCCATCGGACTGTAGTGCCGCCTTGAGCGCTGCGCAAGTGGATGCGGTGGTGGCTGTGCAAGCCCGTTGCCTTGCGGCCGAGACTGATTTTTTACTAGGGGTGGCTGCCCATAACCCCCAAGTGATTGGGGTGGTGGGCTGGGCAGACCTGGCTGCGCCGGACCTAATGCGCCAGCTAGAGCAGTGGCGCGAGCACGCCGCTTTTAAGGGGCTGCGACACATCTTGCAGGACGAGCCGGATGTTAGCGCTTGGGTTAATGCGCCCGCTATCAACCAGGGCTTGCGTGTTTTGCAACGCTGCGAACTGGTCTACGAGGTGCTGGTATTTGACCATCAGTTGCCTGCAGTGATCGAGTTCTGTGCTCGCCACGACCAGCATTGGCTGGTGTTAGACCATGTGGGCAAGCCTGCAGTGGGGGACTGGGCGCGCAACCCACAAGCGCCGCAGCGCTGGAAGCACAGCATGCATGCGCTGGCCAAGCTGCCGCACGTTGTATGCAAATTGTCTGGTGTGGTGACCCAGGCCCATTGGGATGCCCCAAACTGCATTACGACTGAAGATGTCAAGGTCATGCTGGCCTGCTTTGACACAGCGCTTGAGGCTTTTGGGCCGCAACGGCTGATGTTCGGCTCTGACTGGCCGGTGTGCCAGTTGGCCGCAACCTACGATACCGTCTACGACCTGGCGCACACATGGGCCAGCACGCGCCTGAACTTGCGTGAGCAGGACGCATTTTGGAGTGGCAATGCCTTGCGCTGCTACGGCCTTAATGTGCAAGCTATCGCCAATTGACCTTTTTAACCGAGAGTTCTCATGGATCTGCATTTGAAAGACAAAGTGGTCATAGTGACCGGAGGCGCTAGCGGCATTGGTGCAGCGATATCGCTTGCCTTGGCCAAAGAAGGGGCAATTGCGGTAGTTTTTGGCAAGAGCCCCATGCCAGACGACTTTGCGCAAGCTTTGCAAGCCACAGCTGCGCAGCACCTTTTTGTGCAATTAGAATTGTCAGACGACGCGGCTTGCCGCGATGCGGTGGCACTAGTGGTGGCGCGTTTTGGGCGCTTGGATGGTCTGGTAAATAACGCTGGTATCAACGACAACATTGGACTGGATGCGGGACGCGATGCGTTCGTGCGGTCTTTGGAGCGCAACCTGATCCATTACTACAGCATGGCGCACTACTGCGCGCCGCACCTTAAGGCGGTCAAGGGCGCCATTGTCAACATTTCCTCTAAAACAGCAGTCACGGGGCAGGGCAACACCAGTGGGTATTGCGCGTCCAAGGGTGCCCAACTCTCTTTAACACGAGAGTGGGCAGCGGCGCTGCTAAAAGATGGTGTACGGGTGAATGCGCTGATCCCAGCCGAGGTAATGACGCCGCTGTACGAACGCTGGATTAACAGTTTCGACAACCCCAAAGAAAAGCTGGCGTCAATCACCTCAAAAATACCGTTGGGCCAACGCATGACCACGTCAGAGGAAATTGCAAAAATGTGCGTGTTTTTATTGTCTGATGCGTCAGCGCACACCACTGGGCAGTGGGTGTTTGTAGACGGCGGCTATACCCATCTGGACCGCGCCTTGTCATGATGCGCTACGCCCTTGCACTAGACCTGGTGGATGACCTCCAAAAAATTGCCAGTTATGAACAAGCGCACGAACGCATCTGGCCCGAGGTGCGAGATCATCTCTTGCGGCACGGCGTGTTGGAGATGGAGATTTACAGAATCGGTACCCGTCTATTTATGGTCATGGACGTGGACGAAGCAGTCTACGACCCCATATTGGTGGCTATTGCTTCGGCCAAAAACCCCATTATTGAAAAGTGGGAGGCACTGATGTGGACTTTTCAAGCTGCTACCCCATGGACTTCAGCTGGACAGAAATGGGCTCCCATGACCAAGATTTTTTCTTTGTCCGATCAATAGTGGTAATTAGCTGCGCAGATGCATCGCCTAAGTCCAGAGGCTTAAAAATCGTGCGGCTTCTTCGGCTTCTTCGGCATCGCGGTGGTAGCTCAGGCAGATGGTGTTCTTTGCATGGTTTGTAGCAGGTGTGGTCATGTCATTTCTCCATGATGATTTGAAAACCACCGTAGATCATGCGTTTGCCGTCGAAGGGCATGGGAGCATGTGCGGGATCCATGCGCGGGTCGGCCATGATCTTTTCCCAAGCGCTGTCTCGCACAGCCTTGGATGGCCATCGAATCCAAGAAAAAACCACTGCCTCGCCAACTTCTCGCTTCACGGCCATGGGAAACGAGGTGAGATCGCCCTCTGGCACATCATCGCCCCAACTCTTCACGACGCTCAAGGCACCATATTCCTTGAATACGACAGCCGCGTCTTGCGCGTGTTTGAGAAAAGCCTCTTTGTTGGCTAGCGGAACAGCGGCAACAAACCCGTCTAAATAATTCATGATTTACTCCTGAAAAGTGTGCACTCTGCATAGTTTTCATGCTCGCTAGAGGCTGTTTCGGTAAAAAAGAAAAGCTTGGGATACCTGCTCAACCAGGGATATTCGGCTCTGCTAGTCGAGCGAGATTTTGTAGCGACTCTTGCCAGCCAAGATAGCAAGCCGCAACGGGAATCACGGCGGGAATGCCGCTTTGCGTGGCGTGAATTTCCACGCCAACCGAGACGGACTTGATAGTGACGCGCGTGGTCATCTCGCCGGGTAGATTGGGGTCTTCAAATTGCGCTGTGTAGGCTATGCATTCATTGGGTTGCAACTCAAGGTATTGGCCGCCAAAAAACATTTCGCCACCGGTGGTGAAGTTGGTGAACGACATGCGGTATCGACCACCAACCTGCATGTCCATCTCATACACATGCGCGGTGAAACCGTTAGGCGGCAGCCAGCGGGAAAAGGCATCGGGCTGTGTAAAGGCGCGCCAGATTTTCTCGGGCGTGCTGGTGAGAACGCGGTGCATGTGAACAGTATTTTTGGTAGTCATGGGAGGTCCTTTTGTAGGTAAGCTGCATCTCTATTGGGGATGAATTAAGCCGGGATAGCAGCTGGGTCCATCCACATGGGTTCCCAAATGTGGCCATCTAGATCGGTCAAAGTGCGGCTGTATAAAAAGCCAAGATCTTGCGCAGGGTTAATGTCGGCTACTGCGCCATGGTGTGAAGCTGCCTTGGTCATGGCATCAACAGCTTGTCGACTGTCTAATGACAGGGCTAGCATGACCTCACTGGAACTAGCTGGCGGAATTGGTCGACTGGTGAACGTGCGCCATTTGGTATGCGTGAGCAGCATGACTTGGATAGCTTCACTCCAAACCATACAGGCTGCGGTATCGTCGGTGAAATGGGGGTTGTTCTCAAAGCCCAATGCTTTGTAGAAAGCCATGGATGCCTTAAGGTCGGCAACGGGTAGGTTGACAAAAATCATACGAGACATTTCTATTACTCCTAAGTGATTAAAAAATAAATCAAGAACTTATTTTGTACTTGCTGCCGAGCTGCTTGGCACACACATTCCAAACAATATTTCTACATACCGACGTAAATGGTCCACGCTGTCGCCAGCCACTTGTGCGCTGCCTTTGGCTTTGGCTAGGATGAAGGCACCTTGCAGCACCGCTTGCGTATGCAAGGCTAAGCTGTCTGCCGTCCAGTCGGCCTGTATGTTGTGCAGCTTGATGGCCTCGGCGATGTCTATGGCAATGGTGGCGGCATGGCTGCTAATGCTGCGGTCGCAGGCATCGCGTATAGCGGGCGCGGTGTCAAACGTTTCTTGCACCATCGTGCCTACTAAGCATGTAAATTCGGGCAAGCTGCCCTGCAAGATGGACTTGCGAAAATCGATATACCCCAGCAACTTGTCTAATGGGTCAGGATGTGCATGGTAGGGCGCGCTGGCAAACAAAGCACCCGTCATATCTGCCCAGTAGTTGGCGGCAGTAATGGCCAAGTCTTCTTTGCCTTTGAAGTGGTGAAAGAAACTGCCTTTGGTGACGCCTGCAGCCAGACATATGTCATCTACCGTGGTGGCGGTGTAGCCTTTGGTGCGAATTACTTGCAGCGCGGAGTCGAGCAGTTTGGTCTTGGATTGATGGGTTGAAGAAGTCATTTTGCAGCATACCGAGTAGTTGGTACTTAATGTACCGACTACGCGGTATGCCATCAAGTTGCTTAAGCGTAAAGAATTGAAACTAGGCTGCTTGGATGGCATTAGTGTTGATCGTTTCGCATCAGCTTAGTCGTGAAGATTATTGCGTAATGGAGCGTAATAGCAGTGCAATTCACGCGCGTTTTCGCAGTGTTTTAGCCTTTCTAGGCCGTAGATTCTGCTCAAGAAGCTATGCAATTGATAGTGATTGTCAAACTAACAACTTCCCAAAAAAGCGGGCTGTTCAATTCAAGCAAAAAACAATTTGACGAGTGGTGTCCGTCGCGATGAAAAATATGCAGTAAAGCGCGCAATGCCAATGTTAGAGAACCCACAGCCCGGCTGATGAAGGGAAGTTATTTTTAGCTAAGTTCTAATCGGTTGAAGGCTGGCGCGTATTCGGTATTTGCGTCGCAAGTTGCAGCGGCGCACCAGCGGTCTTGGTGTGGCAACTGCGCAGCTTGTGCAGCCGCTGCAGCTGTAAGGACACTGAATTTTGTGTGTTGAGTGGGTGCCGCTTGACTATGCGGCTCGTCACCAAAGGTCTGGCATGCTGCAAGCCAGCTTAGCTAGTGGCTAGCCGCCCCACCAGCTGCGGGCCTTGCGGCCCTTCGCGCATAACCAAAAACTCTCCCTCGGCTACGCTTTCGCCAGTGATGTCTTGGATGTTAAACATGTGGGTGACGAAGACTTGGTTGGCTTTGGATGTGGCTGTGCGTGGGCTGAAGTTTTGAATGGCTTTGCGCACACCGTCTGCGTTGGCTTTGCGTTGCTCGGGTGCTAGCTGTGTGGGGGAGTTCAGCGCTGGCCAAGTTTGCACTTTGTTGGCACCAAAGGCCAGGTTAGCCTTGTCGACGCAGCGGCACCACTCAGAGCTGCGCACTGTACCAATTACCACCTGCATGGTAGCAAACATTTCACCTAAAGCCTTAGCTTGCGCGCGGCCATTGTCGCTTAAATTGCGCTGGGTACTGCATTCGCCCAACTTAAAATCTGGCGGATCAAACGTGCCAGGCGCCATAGTGTGGCGAATCAAAATCGAGTGGCCGCCGATGCGCAGCGCCTTCCATACGGCTTGGTTTTTGGCCAAAATGTTAGCGCTGGCCAAGGTGGGATAAAGCAAACTGGCAGTGGCCGCACAGGCCTGCCTGCGTGTCAGTTGGTGTGACATGTTGCTTAAAAAGTGAAGGTTCATAAAGCTTAGTGTCCTGCCATCACCACCATTTTGCAAAGGCCTAAGTCATACCATTACGGCTGGCCAGTTCAACAAACAAACCGCTATGGTCCAAATCGCCCAGGCCGTGCTCGGCGGCCTGCGCGTACAGCTGTTCAAACAGCGTGGTAATCGGCAGGTCCATGCTGGTCTCGTTCGCAGTGTCTAGCGCGTTGCGCATGTCTTTAAGCTGAATGGCTAGGCGGCCACGGGGCGCAAAGTCGCGGTGTACCATGCGCTCGCCGTGCAGTTGCAGTACGCGGCTGTCGGCAAAGCCGCCGGTGATGGCCTCGCGCACTTTGGCCATATCAGCGCCGCCGCGCTGGCACAGCAGCAGCGCCTCGGCCACTGCGCCAATCGTCACGCCCACAATCATTTGGTTGGCTAGTTTGGCCAGTTGCCCAGCGCCATGCGGGCCTACGTGGGTGCTGCGGCCAAATACCTTGAGCACGTCTTGCGCGCGGGTAAAGTCCTCTGCCTTGCCGCCAGCCATCATCACCAGGCTGCCTGCCTCGGCACCCACCGTGCCGCCCGACACAGGGCAGTCGATATGGCTTATGCCCAGTGCAGCCAAGCGTGCCGCGTGGTCGCGTGCCTCGCGCGGCTTGGTACTGGCCATGTCGATGACTAGCGCGCTGTGCGCGTTGTGCAGCGTACCGCGTGCGTTGTCAGCCCTGTCGTCAACCATGGCCTGGGCTGCACCTTGCGCAAACAGTACGTCGCCAGTGACTTCTCCGTTTTCTAGCATGCAGACCACCGTGTCGGCACCTTGCACAGCTTGCGCCGCCGTGTCAAATATGCGCGCGCCAAAAGGGGTCAAACGCTCAGCCTTGTCGCGGCTGCGGTTGAACGCATGCACCGTGTGGCCCGCTTGGCATAAACGGCGCGCCATTGGGAAACCCATTAACCCAATACCTAAAAATGCGATGGTCATAATGAACTCGGTCTATGCTATGTTAATAATAGCTGCTTGAGCGGGATTTACTTGGGTTAGAGGCCTAAAACAGCATATAAATAGCCTCTGCAAGTATGCTTTTTATTGC
>JAYSWJ010000255.1:0-7919 GCA_043718065.1 Polaromonas sp. | reverse complement strand
ATAGCTTGATCAGTCCAGCTCATTTGCACGTTGCGAAAGACGCGCTCGGGGTGGGGCATCATGGCGGTGAAGCGGCCATCGGCGGTGGTGACGGCTGTAAGGCCGCCGGGGCTGCCATTGGGGTTGGCGGGGTAGGTCTCAGTGGCTTGGCCGTGGTTGTCCACAAAGCGCATGGCTTCAATGACCTTTGCTTTGTCGCCGCGCTGGCTAAAGTTGGCATAACCTTCCCCGTGGGCTACGGCAATCGGTAGGCGGCTGCCGGCCATGTCTTTGAAAAATAGGCTAGAGGAGTCGAGTACCTCGACCATCGACAAGCGGGCTTCAAAGCGCTCGCTCTGGTTGGTGGTAAAGCGTGGCCAGGCGGCTGCGCCGGGGATGATGTCGGCCAGCTCGGCAAACATTTGGCAACCGTTGCATACGCCTAGGCCGAAGGTGTCTGGCCTGGCAAAAAATGCTTTGAACTGGTCGGACAACGCGTTGTTAAACGTGATGCTGCGCGCCCACCCGATGCCTGCGCCTAGCGTGTCGCCGTAGCTAAAACCGCCGCAGGCCACTAGCCCTGCAAAGTCTTGCAGTTTGGCGCGGCCCGTTTGCAAATCAGTCATGTGCACATCGTAAGCTTCAAAACCTGCTTCGGTAAAAGCGTAGGCCATTTCGATGTGGGAGTTAACACCTTGTTCGCGTAGGACGGCTACTTTAGGGCGGGCGGTAAGTAGGGCGGGGGCTTGGCCTACTATTGATTTAATAGCTGCTTGAGCAGGTTCTACGGCCTGAACGGCCAATTTGTCTCTTAAAATGTCAGTTAAATGCACGTGCAAACCGGGGTTGGCAGCATTGCCCACACTGGCGTGCTCTGCGTCGGCGCAGGCAGGGTTGTCGCGGCCTTGGGCTATTTGCCAGCTGACTGCGTCCCACACTTGGTGCAGGTCTTGCAGCTTGGCGGCAAACACCTTTTTGGTATCGCGCCATATGGTGATTTCGCCTACGCCCACGTTTAAATTACTGTCTTGCACTGCAGGGCGAGTTTTGCCAATGAAGTGGCTGTGTTTGGACAGGCCGTGCTCGCGCAGGGTTTGCATTACCGCGTTGCGATCGGTTGTTTTCACTTGGATGACCACGCCCAGCTCTTCGTTGAACAGCGCTTTCAAAGTCATCTCTTCGCGGCGCGCGCTGACTTGGGTGCTCCAGTTTTTGCTGTCGCCTACTTCCATGCGGCTGTCGGTGATGCCATCGCCTTCTAGCAGCAGCATATCGACGTTCAGCGCCACGCCTACGTTGCCTGCAAAGGCCATCTCGCACACTGTGGCTATCAGGCCGCCGTCGCCTTTATCGTGGTAGGCCAAAATGCGGCCTTGCGTGCGCAGGGCGTTGATGGCGTTGACTAGGTTGATGAGGTTTTTAGCATCGTCCAAGTCAGGTGTTTCTTGGCCTTCTTGGTCTAGCACTTGCGCCAAGATGCTGCCCGCCATGCGCTTATGGCCTTGGGCAATGTCGATGAAGACGAGGGTGGTGTCTGCCTCATCACGGTTGAGCTGTGGTGTGAGTGTGCCGCGCACATCGGCCAGCGTGGCAAACGCGCTGATGATGAGGGACACGGGGGAGGTGACTTTGTGTTTAACGCCCGTTTCATCTGTCCACTGTGTGCGCATGCTCAGCGAGTCTTTGCCTACGGGGATGCTGATGCCTAGGGCAGGGCACAGCTCCATGCCAATGGCTTTCACGGTGGCGTACAGCGCAGCGTCTTCGCCCGGCTCGCCGCATGCGGCCATCCAGTTGGCCGACAGCTTGACGCGGGGCAGTTCAATGGGCGCGGCCAGCAGGTTGGTAATGGCCTCGGCCACGGCCATGCGGCCCGAGGCTGCGGGGTTGAAGATGGCCAGCGGTGTGCGCTCGCCCATGCTCATGGCTTCGCCTGCAAAACCGCTCAGATCGGCCAGCGTCACAGCGCAGTCGGCCACGGGCACTTGCCACGGGCCGACCATCTGGTCGCGGTGCGTTAGGCCGCCCACGGTGCGGTCGCCGATGGTGATGAGGAAGCGTTTGCTGGCCACGGTGGGGTGGGATAACACTTTGATGACGCTGTCTTGCAGGTCGACACCGGTAAGGTCGATGGGTTTGAATTGGCGTTGAATGGTTTGCACGTCGCGGTGCATTTTGGGTGGTTTGCCTAGTAGCACGTTCATCGGCATATTTACACACGCCCCCACGTTCGGCACTTGCGTGTCCTCACTGCCCCCCGAGGGGGCTGCGCTTGCTTGGGGCTGCCCGGCGCTGCGCGCGGCAGCTTCGTCGTTCAGCACTAACTGGCGCTCATCAGTCGTAACACCAATCACCGCAAACGGGCAGCGCTCGCGTTCGCAAAAGCTTTTGAACAGCTCTAGCGACTCAGGTGCAATCGCCATCACGTAGCGCTCTTGGCTTTCGTTGCACCAAATTTCTTTGGGTGCCAGGCCGCTTTCTTCTAGCTGCACGGCAGACAAATCAAAGCGTGCGCCACGGCCAGCGTCGTTTACTAGCTCGGGAAAGGCGTTAGACAAGCCGCCTGCGCCCACATCGTGAATGGCGAGAATAGGGTTGCCGCTACCGGAGGGGCCACCGTCAACACCCAACTGCCAGCACTGGTTAATTACCTCTTGCGCACGCCGCTCAATCTCTGGGTTGCCGCGTTGCACAGAATCGAAATCAAGCGACGCAGCATTCGTGCCCGACGCCATCGAGCTGGCTGCGCTGCCGCCCATGCCAATACGCATGCCCGGGCCACCCAGCTGAATCAGCAAGCTGCCTGCAGGGAAAATGATTTTTTCAGTTTGCGTAGCGTCAATCGTGCCCAAACCGCCCGCAATCATGATGGGCTTGTGATAACCCCAGCGCTGCCCTGCAATAGTTTGCTCAAACGCACGGAAATAACCGTTCAGGTTAGGGCGACCGAACTCGTTATTAAACGCCGCACCACCTAGCGGCCCCTCAGTCATGATCTGCCAAGGCGTAGCCATGTGCGATGGGAAATTAAATGGTGGGAAATTAAATGGGGTCAGATCACCTTTAATTCCCGATGTTTCAGCATTTAATTGTGATCTGACCCCATTTAAATTAGATACGGTGAAACCTGTGAGGCCGGCTTTGGGTTTGGACCCGCGGCCTGTGGCGCCTTCGTCGCGTATCTCGCCGCCTGCGCCGGTGCTGGCGCCGGGGAAGGGGCTGATGGCGGTGGGGTGGTTGTGGGTTTCTACCTTCATCAGCACGTGCCGCAGGCTACTATGTTTTTCATAGCTGCTTGAGCAGTATTTACTTGGGTTACTGGCATAAAAGGCTTCAGAAACATGCCCTTCCATGATGGAGGAGTTGTCTGAATACGCCACGATGGTGTGCTGGGGTGCCAGCGCGTGTGTGTTGCGGATCATGCCGAACAAGCTAATGCCCTGCGCCACTCCGTCGATGGTGAACTGCGCGTTAAAAATCTTGTGGCGGCAGTGCTCACTGTTGGCTTGCGCAAACATCATTAGCTCGACGTCGGTAGGGTTGCGCTGCAGCTTGGTGAAGGCGTCTTGCAGGTAGACAATTTCGTCTTCGGCCAGTGCCAAACCAAACTCGGTGTTGGCGTGGTCTAGTGCCGCGCGGCCCTTGCCCAGCACATCAACATACTGCATCGGCGTAGCCTGCAGTGGCGTAAACAATGCGCGTGGGGCATCAGCGTCAAAGGCTACGCTCTCGGTCATGCGGTCGTGCAGCAGGGCGGCCAGTGCGGTGCGTTGATCGGGCTTTAAAACAGCTTTGCCTAGCAAGGGGTTTTTCAGGGCAAAGGTGTAGTGCAGGGCGCGTTCTACCCGATGGATGTGCAGGCCGCAGTCAGCTAAACAATTGTGTGCAATGTCGGTGGCTTTAGACGCCCAAGGCGACACGGTGCCCAGACGCGGCATGACAACGACTAATTCCCCGCTAGCGCTGGTAGCCGGGTCGCCATAGGTGAGCAGCGCTTGCAGCTTGGCGCTGGTGTCTGCGGTGGGCGCGGTGTCGGTTTGGACCCAGTGCACCCAGTGGGTGGCTACGGCGGTGATCTGCGGCGCAAGTTGCTGCGCGTTGGCCAGCAGTTGCGCAGTTTTGCTGGCAGAGAGGGCACGGCCCCCTAGAAAAGTAGTAATTACAGGAGCTTGCATGGCGGTCACAGGGCGGGTCGCTTTGAATCTTGGCGGCAACTTGTAGCCAGATGGTTACAGGCGGCGCATGGTCGGTGGGACAATGTGCGTGGAAACCCTAGATTGTACGGGGTGTGAGACCATCTAATTGTGACCCGACCGCTGTTTCGAACCACCGACCTTCCGCCCCCGCGTAGCCGTCCGCTGGTGTGGGCGCTGGTGCTTTTGGTTCATATGGCTTTACTGTGGGTTACTAATTTATATTGGCCATTGCAGCAGGCCATGCGCAGTATGGTGGTGCAAATTTTTCGCAGCGATGCAGCGACTGCAGCCGACAGCACCACTAACGCCCAAACCGTCCAACAGCAACGCGGCATCAGCGCCCGTCGCGCGCAGCAAACGGCTGCGCAGCTAAGCCTGCCGCCCTTGGTGGCGCAGCAAAGTACGCCGTTAGAGGTAACCCAGCAGGTTGCGCCTATCAAGCCCGCGCGTGCCAAATCACAACCCAAGCCGCCTACGCGCCGTGTGCCTGCCGGGCCACTGCAAACCGCTATCCGTGCCCGCGAAGAAACTACGGTTGAAACGCCCAAGCCAGTGGAACGCGTGGAAGACACCGCGCCCGAGCGGGTGGCCGAAGCGCCACCTTCACCACCTGCGCCAGCGCCAGTTCCGGCCCCAATACCAGCACCAGCGCCGGTTCCCGCACCTGTTTTCACGCCGCCGCCGTTGCCACCCTCACCAGCGCCACCTCCGCCTGTGCCGCCACCTCCTGCTCCACCGGTTCCCCCGTCCCCAGCACCGGTGCCAACGCCTGCACCTACCCCGCCGCCATCACCCGAGCCACCGCCACCCGAGCCACCGCCACCCCCTCCGCCGTTGCCGTTGCCGCCGCCGCCCGCACCGCTAGCGCCTACGCCCGTCCCAGTACCCGCGCCTACGCCTTCTCCGGTACCCGCACCTACACCAGTGCCAGCCCCTGCGCCAGTCCCCACACCTGCACCTGCACCTGCACCTAGCCCTGTGCCAACACCCGCGCCCGCACCCCCAGCGCGTGCCGTGGCCGTGCCCACCACGCCCGCTGCCCCAGTCGTTACAGCTGCCCCAGTAGCACCTACCACTTCGCCCACTCCAGCACCCGCTGCAGCCAGCACCGCGCCAGCCCCCCGCACTGCCGCACCACCTGCCGCCAGCGCAGGCTGGGGCACGCCCGGCCCAGCAGGTACTGCGGTGGGTACACCGTCTGGCTCTAGCACGGGTGCAGGCAGCGGCGCAGCAGCAGGCTCTGCCAGTGGCAGCCCCGGCGGCGTGCCCGGTGCTGCAGGTTCACTAGGTGGCCCGGCGGCAGGCGCCACTAACCAGCGCCCACCGCTCAACCTCAACCTACCGCGCACACAGCCCAGCTACCCCTACCGCCCACCATTGGCCACACCCGGTGGCAGCCTGGCTGAGCGGGCCAATGCCCAGCTCAACCCCAAGCCGCGCGACCCGTTTGCCGATGCCGTCAACGACGCCGGCGACGTCGATTGTTTAAAAGGCCCCCCTAAGGGCACTAACCAAGGCCTGTTTGGCATCATCACGTTGGCACAAAAGCTTTTTGAAGAAAAATGTAAAAGGTAAAACTCACCATGAACTTCCCCCTCATCAGCGCCGCTGTAGCCCAAACCGTGTCTACTGCCGCCTCTACAGCGACGGCAGTGACAGCTACGGCAGCCAATGCCGTCAATACTGCCGCAGCCAACCCCTACGGCCTAGGCGCCATCTGGTCGCAAGGCGACTGGGTGGCCAAAGGCTGCTTGTTGCTGCTGGCCATCATGTCGATAGCCAGCTGGTATGTGCTGGTCACCAAATATATCGACCTGCGCAAGCTCAAATCACAAACCGCCAATGCGCACAGCAGCTTTAACCCCGTGAACCAGTTTGCCGCCAACATGGCCAAGCTAGCGGCTAACAACCCACTGCGCTTTGTGGCCGACGCGGGGCACGACGCGGTACGCCAGTTTGGCACGCTAAAACCCCGTGTCGACTACGACACGTGGCTGATTCGCGCTATCGAGCAGGCCCTGTCTAAAGTACAAACCAGTATGCAGAGCGGCATGGCCGTGCTGGCCACCATCGGGTCTACCGCGCCGTTCGTTGGCTTGTTTGGCACGGTGTGGGCCATCTACACCGCGCTGGTCAAAATCGGCGCATCCGGCCAAGCGTCTATCGATCGCGTAGCAGGCCCCGTGGGCGAGGCACTTATCATGACGGCTATTGGCCTGGCTGTGGCCGTGCCTGCTGTGTTTGGTTATAACTGGCTGCTGCGTAAAAATAAGCTTGCGCTAGAGGCAGTGCGCAGTTTTGGTGCCAAGCTGCATATCGTGCTGCTGTCCAGCACTTTGACGGCTGATGCCAAATCTGTAGACGCTAAAACCCCAGATATCAAGCTAGATTAAGCTCAACCAGCTCTTATAAAGATAGCATTATGGCAATGTACACCTCGCAAGACGACGAAGACGACGGCTGGATGGCCGAAATCAACACCACGCCACTGGTCGACGTGATGCTGGTGCTGTTGATCATTTTTTTGCTTACCATCCCGGTGGTTAGCGCCACAGTTGCGCTCAACCTGCCCATCGAAACCGCGCAGCGCCGCGACACCAGCGGCGACTACGTAGTAATTAGCGTAGACCGCGTAGGCAATTTGTACTTTAACGAGGTGTTTGCGCCCGACCTGCAAGCCTTGTCCAACCTCGTCAGCCAGGTAGCCGCCCGCAACCCGCAACCCGAGTTGCACATTCGCGCCGACGCCAACGCGCCGTATGCCTACGTGGGCCAAATCATCGACACCGCGCAGGGCTACGGCTTTGCCAAAGTGGGCCTGATCACCGAACCCGTGCAAGAAGCCAGCGTGAGGAACGCGCCATGAAACTCTACAGCCAACACCTCAGCCCACACTTAGGCGGCACTGAGTCCGAGCCTAGCCCGATGATTGAGATGAACACCACACCGCTGATTGACGTGATGCTGGTGCTGATCGTCATGCTGATCATCACCATTCCTATGCAGTTGAACACTGTTAACCTAGATATGCCATCTGCGCAAACGTCCACCGTAGTGCCCGAAGTAGTAGTGCTGCAGATGGACGCTGCGGGCTATCTGCGCTGGGGCAACGAGGCCGTGGCCGACATTGCTACCCTGAATGCCAAAGTCTCCGCTGCCGCTGCCATGCCTAACCAACCCGAGTTGCACCTGCGCCCGTCTGCAGACACGCCGTATGCGTATGTGGCGGCGTTTTTGGCGATGGCGCAGAAGGCGGGGTTGACTAAGGTGGGGGTGGTGAATTGACGCGCTGCTAAATTTATGCTTTGCTTGTGTAGTTGCTGTGTATTTGCTGAGCCCGCCCCGGCACTTGGCGTGAACAGCTCCGCGGCTGTCCCCCGCCCTTCGGGCTCCTCCTTTATGCCGCTGCGCTGTCCACACCAAGCACCAAGGCTGCGAATGAGATGGTCTGGAGCTATTGCGCGGATTGCCCACCATGGTTACAAGATCAGGTCGATGGTGTACTCAGCGTAGCGGCATAAAGGGGGAGTAGGCGGCCCTAGGCCGCCATGGAGGACAGCCGCGTAGCTGAGTACGCCGCCTGCCAGCTCCCGTACAAGACAAAAAGCCAAGCACAGGACACACAGGACACAAGCGCCTGATCAATTAAGGAAACATCAATGAATCAACAACATTGGAACGACATTGTTAAGCGCAAGACCCTGCGCAACGACAAAAGCCACAAACCCGTACCTTAACAACAGC
>JAYSWJ010000254.1:0-7924 GCA_043718065.1 Polaromonas sp. | reverse complement strand
CCCACAGTTAATACGGCTGCAGATGTGCCTGTGTCCAGCCCCGTTGCAGACGTGCCCAAAATAAGCTCCATGCCAGCTTTTGACTTGGACGGGTTTAAAAGATGCAGCGACAGCGACAAAATTTTAGATTTAAAAGTTAAAACCCATATTGCGTTTGGTTCACAAGATAGCAATGACGGTAAAAAATTAGTCTATTTGTTTAATCAAACCGGGCCTGTCAATATAGTTTGGCAAACATTTGGCACCGAGCCACTGGCCGGCAGGGGCAAATCAGCTTACTGCAAACCAGTGGCCGCAAACAATAACGACATTACCGTATTTAATTCGGCATTAGGTTATATAAAAGCGCACATTGAGGGCAAGATAGTCTTAACCTCGGCACAAATCTTAGTGCAAAACGAGCGCCTTAAACAAACCATGTACGGTGTGGTCGAAAGCAAAGAGGCCCTACTACAGGCTTTCTCAGTCATTGCGGCTTACGAGAAAATGCGCGGCGGTGCACTTTTTCTTAATAAGCAAACCGAAAAAGGCTTTCCCAATGAATACCTTGGCGATGACGCTAGAGATATTGACCGTACAGTCTTAACCATTCAGCAAGGCATCCACAACACGGCATTTACACCAGCTAATTTTGCTAAATACAAAGATTTTCTGGCTGGCAGAAAATTCAAGAGTGCTGATTATTTTCCAGGCAAAGTTAAGGCTGAGGCTAAGGCTGACCCCTGCAAGAGTTATTCGGTTAACGTCAATGCCACAGTGCCTAAAGACGTAGAAATTCGCTCTGCTTACTCTCAGTACATCGCACGCCGGCCTACAGGCTATTATTTAGCCGCTGGCGACGTTGCCAGAGTGACAGTGCCTGCGTCTATGGTCAATAAAGGCTTTACCGTTCAGGTAGGTGCGCACATTCATGATAAATTAATAAAAAGCACCATCGAGCGGCCATACCAGGTCACCAATATATTCCCCATTGTTAACACTGTGACCGAGATCGCCAATCCCAACGGTGGTGGTATCTATATCAATGTACCCTACCTAGCCGATGCTGGCAAAAATGTGCTTGTCACAATTAAAAATGCTGTGCCTGCGCCTTTGTTTTCTACCACAGAGCTGAACAAAACTACGCTGCAGCAATGGAAAGAGATTCAACGGAATAACCCAGCACCATGGGCTGACTTTGTGAGCGATAAATACATGATGACGCTGCCCACCAGCTGGATTTACAAGTACGAAGACCCGGTCACTTTAATGAAAGACTGGGATGCTCGCATGGATGTGGTATCAGACATGCTAGGCCATAACAAAATGAGGAATAACTACGTTATGTACAACATCGTAGACACGTCTTTCTACGCTGACCAGGGAGGTATAGGCTATCCGTTTGGCAACAACGGGGCTTACAAACCGTACGAGACTACAGACGGTAATAAAAAATACTGGATGTTAGAGCCTGGCCTAGCCTCTGCACGGGCAGCAAGTTTGGATCTTCACGAACTAGGCCACGCGGAATTAGCCAATGAGTTCGATGGGGAGGGTGAAGTATTTGTTAATTTATTGTACATAGCCATATCCAACAGGGTGTACGGAAATGACCTCGACGCAGCACTTGGAGAATCAAGAGGTCGAGGCTCCAAGATTAGTCGCAATCAAGCTGCTATTCATTGGATGGTGACGCCCAACTTTAGAGAAGGCAAGCCCATGGACACTTCATATTCTGAATACAACGAGGCGAGATACCAAGAGCGTGGTCACGCCAAGTATGTTGAAATTGCAGCGCTGTATGGCTGGAATTATTTAGATAAATTTTACCTAGAAGAAAATCGAGTTTACGCTAAGAAGGCAGTCGACGCAGGCATAGATTTGAAGAAGAATGACAGCCGTATTTTGCGATTATCGATAGCGGCGGGGGTTGATCTGACGGCGCTAATTCACTTTTGGGGCATTCAACCTATAGAAGCAGATAAGCTCAGTGCAGCGATCAAAGCTGCGGGTCTGAAACCTTCTGCTGCTATTTACAACCGTATCAAGAGCTACAAAAATATTATCCCAATGGACAATGCGTCGTTTAAAGTGAACGCAGGCATTTACTTGAACAAGCCTGTTTCAGAAATCAACGCTGGCGTAAGCCTGCTTTACGGCGAAGGCTGGCATTATGTTTGGTTAAATAAGTACGGTACTGCAGAGGGCCAAGCAGCGCAAGTTGCGCTTGACAATATTTTGACAAGATACTTTCCATCTGGCGTCCCTGCTAATTAAAGTCACAACGCATTTGCAGCGCGGCTTTGACGCGCTGCAAATGCAGGTGGGCCGAACAGGCTTAGTATTTATTTACATTTTTGAGTACGCGTAGCTACTTGTCAAAGCACCCAGGATGGCAGCTAGGTAGACAGCCCCGCTGAAAGTTTTCACGCTGTATTCAGCCAGAAACGTTAAAACTAGGTATATTTACTTTGGCTAGGCAATCGCAAAACGCTTGCGAATCGACGCTTCTATTCCTACAGCATCAAGGCCTTGCAAAGCTAGAAGTTTGGCAGGGTCGCCATGTTCGATGAAGGTATCGGCCAGGCCCAGTTGCAATACGGGCTTGTTAATTTGCAAAACTTGCAAGGCCTCCAGTACTGCAGAGCCAGCGCCGCCCATCAGGCAGCCTTCTTCTAGCGTGACTAGGCTGTCGTGGATGGATGCAATGTCGCGCAGCAAGTCTGTGTCCAGTGGCTTGGCCCAGCGCATGTTGACAACAGTGGCGTCTAGTTTTTCTGCGGCTTGTAATGCTGGGTACAGCATGGTGCCAAAGCTCAAGATAGCGATTTTTTTGCCTGCAGACATTTTGCGCACTTCGCCTTTGCCAAAAGGCAACGGCGCAAGGTCGGTGCCGCACGGCACACCTGCACCTGCACCGCGCGGGTAGCGCACGGCCACCGAGTGGTCTTGTTCAAAAGCAGTGGTTAATAAAGCGCGGCATTCGGCCTCGTCTGCAGGGCAGGCCACACTGATGTTGGGTATGCAGCGCAGGTAGGCAATGTCGTACGCGCCCGCGTGCGTAGCACCGTCGGCACCTACCAAGCCTGCGCGGTCTAGTGCAAAGACGACGGGCAAGTTTTGGATGGCCACGTCGTGGATCAATTGGTCATAGCCGCGTTGTAAAAAGGTGCTGTAGATAGCAACTACGGGCTTTAAGCCCTCGCAGGCCAAACCCGCAGCAAAGGTGACAGCGTGCTGCTCGGCAATGCCTACGTCGTGGTAGCGCTGTGGGAAGCGTTTTTCAAACTCCACCATGCCGGATCCTTCGCGCATGGCGGGGGTGATGGCGACTAAACGCTCATCCTTGGCGGCCATGTCGCACAACCAGTTGCCAAACACTTGGGTAAAGGTCTGCTTGGAGGGTGCGGTAGATTTGACGATGCCTACTGCGGGGTCAAACTTGCCTGGGCCGTGGTAGCCCACCGGGTCAGCCTCGGCCAGTTTGTAGCCTTGGCCCTTCTTGGTGACAACGTGCAAGAACTGCGGGCCTGCGCCGCTGGCCATCAAATGCTTGACATTTTCTAACGTGGGGATGAGCGAATCTAAATCGTGGCCGTCAATCGGGCCGACATAGTTAAAGCCAAACTTTTCAAACAATGTGGCGGGCACCACCATGCTTTTGGCATTTTCTTCAAAGCGCTTAGCCAGTTCAAACAAGGGTGGCGCGGCTTTGAGCACCGTTTTTCCTACGTTGCGGGCGGCTGAGTAAAACTGGCCGCTCATGAGCTGTGCAAGGTAGCGGTTGAGCGCACCCACGGGCGGGCTGATGCTCATGTCGTTGTCGTTGAGCACCACCAAGAGCGGCAGGCCGGGTTGCACGCCGCCGTTGTTCAGCGCCTCAAAGGCCATGCCAGCGGTCATCGCACCGTCACCGATGATGGCCACTGAGTGGCGTTGCTCGCCTTTGGTGCGCGCGCCAATGGCCATGCCCAGCGCAGCAGAGATAGAGGTAGATGAATGCGCTGTGCCAAAGGTGTCGTATTCGCTCTCTGGTCGGCGTGGAAAGCCGCTGATGCCACCCATCTGGCGCAGGGTGTGCATTTGGTCGCGGCGGCCCGTTAAAATTTTATGGGGATAAGTTTGGTGGCCCACGTCCCATACCAGGCGGTCATGCGGCGTGTTGAATACGGCATGCAACGCCACAGTCAGCTCTACGGTGCCCAGGTTAGAACTTAAATGCCCGCCGGTTTGCGATACGGAGTGCAGCACGTAGTCGCGCAGTTCAGCGGCCAGTGTTTTCAGCTGGGCGCGTGGCAAAGCCCGCAGATCGGCTGGGGATTGAATGGTGGGCAGTAGGGTCATGCTGGCGTGGCTGTAACTGTGGTTTTGGCTGCGACGTACGCGGTATGGATGATGCTATGGCACATAATACAGCTAGGCTATGATACTATAGATTTAATAGCTGCTTGAGCAGGACTTACTTGGGTTAGAAGGCTAAAACACATAAAAAATAAGGCCTTCAGCGCAGCTTTAACCTAAAGTAATGCGCGTAATAAGAAGTGTCGCTGCAGCGCATTAATAACTACGTTGCACCACCATATCGGCTAAGGCATGCAGCGCACGGGTGTCTGGCAAACCGCTGGCCTGCAGAGCGCCCAATGCTTGGGTATGCAGGCTGTGTGCGTAGGTGCGTGCATTGCTAAGCCCCATCAGCGACACGTAGGTCGGTTTGTCGTTGTCGGCGTCTTTACCGGAGGTTTTGCCCAGCGTAGCGGAGTCAGCCACAACGTCCAAAATGTCGTCTACAACCTGAAAAGCTAATCCTACCGCTGCACCGTAGTCGGCCAGGGCAGCTAACTGCATTGCGGAGGTTATGCCACACGCTGCGCCCATAGCTACGCTGGCTTGCAGCAATGCACCGGTTTTTAGGCGGTGCATCTCGCGCAGCTGGGCTTCGGTTAAGGCTAGGCCTACGCTGGCCAGGTCGATAGCCTGGCCCCCGGCCATACCAGCCTCGCCAGCAGCGCGCGCCAACAGAGAGCACAGGCGCGCCTGCACGGCCATGCTAACACTGCCGTCTTGCGGGGTTAGCAGTTCAAACGCCAGCGCCTGCAGCGCGTCGCCCGCCAGCAGCGCCTGCGCCTGGCCAAACTTAACATGCACAGTAGGTTTACCACGGCGCAAAATATCGTTGTCCATACACGGCATATCGTCGTGTACTAGGCTGTACGCGTGGATCAGCTCCACAGAGCACGCAGCGCGTAGTGCTGCTTCGTTAAAGGCGCGAAGGGCTGGTTCGTTAGATGAAGGTAGTGCGGCGTTGCCGCCAGTAGACTCGCAAGCCGCCAATACCAGCAAGGGCCGCAGCCGCTTGCCGCCATCTAGCACGGCGTAGCGCATTGCGTCACCCAAGCCTGCAGGTGCCTGTGCAGGCACCCAGCGCGATAACGCAGCTTCTACAGCTTGCACACTCTGGGATGTCCAAGCTGTAAAGTCAAAAACTGCCGGCTTGTTCACTCTTGCGTCCATGGTTTGGCCTCAGTATTACCCTTGCCATCCAGCACCTTGATCTGCTGCTCTACCGCTTGCAGCTTGTCGCGGCAAATTTTAAGCAACTGAGCTCCGCGCTGGTAACCAGCCAGCAAGTCGTCCAGCGGCAGCTGGCCCGACTCTACGCGGGCCACTAAGGCTTCTAGCTCTTGCAGGGCGGCTTCGTAGGTCAGATCGGCGGGGGCAGAGGGCGCTTTTGGCATGACAAATAGGGTTACAAAAATTGCACTGTAGCAAAACCACAATTGTAGGCGGGTAAAATCGCCTTCTTTGTAAATACTGTCGCTAGTGCTGTTTGTGCCACAGCGGCGTCAGTCCATCCACGGCCTCAGGGTCTTAGGTCTACCATGACGGATTTAAGTCTTCAGCCATATTTACCCCCTGCAGCAGCTGCCACTAGCGTCATAACTGGCACCCCTCTTGCTACCAGCCCGCTGCCCGTGTCGGCCTATTTTGACACTGCCAACTACCAAGCTGAGCAAGAGCGCATTTTTGCCCGCAGCCCGCGTTACATAGGCCACCAGCTGTGCGTACCCCACGCAGGCCAGTACCACGCCCTGCCGCAAGAGGCCGAGGGCCGTGCGCTAGTGCACACGCCCAAGGGCATCGAGCTGATCTCTAACGTTTGCCGCCACCGCCAAGCCTTAATGCTCAAGGGCCGGGGCCGTATCGACGCAGCCGCAGGCAACATTATTTGCCCGCTGCACCGCTGGACGTATGACGTGTCTGGCAAGCACCCCACGGGCACGCTGATCGGCGCGCCCCACTTTGCGCAAGACCCTTGCTTGCACCTAGAGAATTACAAGCTGCAAAACTGGAACGGCTTGCTGTTTGATATACCAATTGGGACACCCCACACCGACGTGAATGCCGACCTGGCAGGCATGCACGCCCTGCCCGAGCTGAACTTTGACGGCTACGTGTTTGACCGCGCCCACTTGCACCAGTGCGACTACAACTGGAAAAGCTTTATCGAGGTGTACCTAGAGGACTACCACGTAGGCCCGTTTCACCCTGGCTTAGGCCAATTTGTGGCTACCGACGATCTGCGCTGGGAGCTAAAGCCCAAGTACAGCGTGCAAACCGTAGGCGTGGCCGACAAGTTGGGCAAACCGGGCACCGCTGTGTACCAGCGCTGGCACGACGCGGTGCTGAACTACCGCGGCGGCCAGCCGCCCAAGCACGGTGCGATTTGGCTGACCTTCTACCCCAACATCATGGTCGAGTGGTATCCACACGTACTAGTGGTGAGCACTTTGTTCCCGCAAGGCCCGCAAAAAACGCTCAACATGGTGGAGTTTTTCTACCCTGAAGAAATTGCCGCGTTCGAGCGTGAATTTATCGAAGCGCAGCAGGCCGCTTATATGGAAACCTGCGTGGAAGACGACGAGATAGCCCTGCGCATGGACGCTGGGCGGCGCGCCCTGCTGGCCCGTGGTGACAACCAATCGGGCCCATACCAAAGCCCGATGGAAGACGGCATGGAGCATTTTCACCAATGGTACCGAGGTGTGATGGGCACCTAGGTGCAGGCGATAAGTCGGGTAAGCACAAAACCAGAAGGCTAAAAACGCCAATTCGTGCTAATGTAAGGTTAATTCACAGGCATCTTACAGGCCACCCGATGAAACGCTCTGCGCTCTACAGCCGCTCTAGCAGCACTGCCCTGTCCCGCAGCGATGGCGCGCACGGGCAAGCTACACCTACAGCGCCTCTTGAAGTACCGGTTCAAGGCAGTGCAACAGCGGTTCAGCCCACATCACGTTGGAATCGATTTAAAACCGCACTAGCCCACAAGCTGCAACGTCAGCCCCGCAGCGCGGCATTCGCCTTGGGCGCATTGCTGATGGCCTGCGCATTCGGCGTGTATACGCTGCTGCAAACCACCAGCCAATCACTAAGCCAAGATGACATTGACAACGCTGTCAAACATGCGCTGCAAACCGTGCCATTGCCGTCGCCCGCAGCGCGAGCCTATGAGCAGATTATTCCGTCAGTGGTGATGGTGCGCAGCTTTGTCACCCCGCGCGACAAATCAGGCAAGCTGATGGAAGAAGAGCAACTTGGCGTGGGCACTGGCGTGGTGATCGTAGACAAAGGCATCATCTTGACCAATTTGCATGTGGTGCAAAAATCTGATCGCCTGGAAGTGACTTTTATGGACGGCTTGACCAGTACGGCGCACATTACCAGCGTGCAGGCCAAAGATGATTTAGCCGTACTGCAAGCCCACAAAATCCCCGACGATTTAACAGCAGCAGCGCTGGCCAGCACAGCCAACTTAAAACCCGGCGACATGGTGGCGGCGGTGGGCTTTCCGTTTGGCATTGGGCCGTCGGTATCCAGCGGCATAGTGTCAGGCTTAAAACGTGAATTTAAATCGCCTGACAGTGGCGAAGAACTAACCAATCTC
>JAYSWJ010000253.1:0-21415 GCA_043718065.1 Polaromonas sp. | reverse complement strand
GTAGAGGTGACTACGGCAGACACGGAACAGCTTGCGTTAGGCGCTATTAGCGTACCAGCTGCTAGCGACAGCTGCGTACCGCCAGGTGCAGCCGTAGGAGCCGGGCCAGTACAGGTGGTGGCCGCTAGCGGGGTGGCAGCGTTAAACAAGCCCGCGGGGTATTCATCTACAAAAGCTGGACTAAAAGTAGCCGTGGTCAACTTATGCGTGTTTGTAAAAGTAATGACCAGCAGCGAGGTGCCACCTGCGTCAATGGTGCTGGGGCTGAACGTTTTAGATACGGTAGGCAAACTTGCGCTGACCGTGTCGATATCTGCAGCAGTACAAGTTCCTGCAGTGCAACCAGCAGCCGAGTTGGTGTTAGTCACCCCCAGCGGTGGAGAGATAGAAGCCGTGTTGGTGACTTGGGTTTGAGCCAATGCTGCTTGTGGCGTCGCCAATGCAGCCAATAAACCAACTACCAAGACCAGCGCACGCAGCGCTTGGGTTATTGAAAATCGAGAAAGCCTGCAAAAACTGAAGAACTTAGCTATTGCCAACATGAAAACTCCAAAATATTACTTTTTTAGTATTTACAAAACTTGAGGTGGGGAGTTTTGCAATATTTATATACTAATATTTACATATTTTAACATTTTTTAATGTGTTTTTAGAGGTGGATAACTGGTCTTAATGAAAATAGTCTGCATTTAGGTGTGTTTTATAAACAGCACAGTCTTAATGTCACAACCCTGTTGCGTTGACGTTGCATTCAGCCACTGACGTAACACTGCTGTTAGTTGGGAATGTGGCTATCGTCCCATTAGTAGTGAAAAAATGGGTGGCGCTTGCGATAAATAGCGCACTGTAGCTGCTGCGTACTAGGGGTGTCAGGCAGTCAATTAGATATATTGAGGCAAACTATAGGTGGCCATCAAAAAGATATGGTGGAAAGCGCGAGTTGTTCAATTACAGCAACCCAACACGCCTTAAACCAACCTGAATTCAAGAGGGAAATAGACGTTATGAACCGCAGATACTGCTCAACCAGTTACAAAATCGGTAGCATTTAAAAATCGTAATTAAGCCGGCTTAGTATCCACAAAGCTAGTCCGCACCGCCAGCTTGTCATTCAACTTAGCCAAATTAGGGTAGTCCGCCCGCCAGTTAATCTGCGGAAAACGAAAGTCTAAATAGCCCAGCACGCAGCCCACCGCAATATCGGCCAGGCTGAAGTACACGCCCGCGCAGTACGCCTTCTCGCCCAAACCTTGGCTTACCGCCTTCAGGCTCAGGTGAATTTTGCCCATTTGGCGGTCAATCCACGCGCTGCTGCGCTGGTCTGCTGTGCGGCCAGGCCAAGTAGCTTCTAGACGCGCCAAAATGGCAGCATCCAAAATACCGTCGGCCAGCGCCTCCCATGTTTTTACTTCAGCACGCTCACGGCCCACGGTAGGAATCAGCTTGCCCACAGGCGATAAAGTGTCGATATATTCCACAATCACGCGCGAGTCAAACAGTGCCTCGCCACCCTCCATCACCAAGCAGGGCACTTTGCCCAACGGGTTAGATTGCGAGATGGTGCTGTCGGCAGCCCAAACATCTTCTGTAATGAACTGAAAATCAAGTTTTTTTTCTGCCATCACAATGCGCACTTTGCGTGCGTAAGGGCTGGTGACTGCGCCAATCAATTTCATGTTGAAAATCTTATTAAATTTATGTGAGGTTCCACACGATTTTAGAGCAAAGCTGTCCCACAAGATGGTACTTTAGTCGGTGATAATGTAAGTACAACTAATTACACATTGCGCTGCGCACTGCACAGCGAGGGGCACAGCAAGATGGTATTCACATTTGGCAGCATAGGCCGCAGCAACCCAGTAGCCCCCATGCGGCAAGGCAACACCGCGCTCAGCGCCCCCGCGCCCTTGGGCAATGCACAGACATATCCTATCGAATTTAGCGGCTCGGGCAGCGAGTATTTTCGGATTTGGATTGTCAATTTATTGTTGATCTTAGTCACGGTGGGCATCTATATACCGTGGGCCAAAGCGCGCAAGCTCAAGTATTTTTATGGCAACACGCGTATTGACGGCGATGCGATGGATTTTCATGGTCAGCCGTCCAAAATGCTGCGCGGCACGCTGATAGCTGCTGCGTTTTTTGGCGTGTACACGATGGCGTCGCGTTTTTCACTGTGGGCTGGCTTGGCAGCGGCCTTGGCGTTTGTCATCGTTTGGCCCGTGCTGTACCGCGCGTCGCTCAAATTTCGCTTAAGCAATACCAGCTGGCGCGGTATTCGCATGCATTTGAAGCCCAGCAGTTTGGCTGAGGTGTATTGGGCGGTTCTGCCGCCTAATTTATTGCTGATCATGCCGCTGGTATTGGTGGGCTACAAGGATAGCGAGTCGCCACTACAAGGCACAAGCCAAGAGCTGTGGAACGGCTTGGTGGGTTTGGGGTTAATTTTATTTGTAGTGACTTTGCCGTATTTTGTATGGCGTATTAAACGTTTTCAGGTCAGCCACTCAGCTTGGGGCCCACTGCGCATGGAGTTTCGCAGTGGTTTTGTCGACATGTACAAAGTAGCTTTGAAAACGCTGTTTATGGCGTTATTAATAGTTGCTTTGTTTGTAGCGGCAGTTTTGTTATTGATTCCTGGGTTTTTCAGCAAGGGTTGGGATGCGGCGGGGTTCTTCTCAGGATTTCTGCTCGTTATGGTGTTGTTATTTGCTTTCTTCATCTGCATGAATATCTTGCCGCGCGCCTACTTCAGCGCGCACATGCAAAATTTAGTATGGTCGCGCACAGGCAACAGCCATGTGCGCTTTAAAAGCGATCTCAGCACGGGCAGCTACATGGGACTGCAGCTGAAAAACTATGGTTTGATTTTGATCACCGCAGGCCTGTACTGGCCGTTTGCCATGGTGGCTACGCGGCGCATGCAAATTGAGGCTGTCAACCTGAAAACACGTATTGCGCTAGACACCTTGACCGACGCCGCCCGCAAGAATGAGACAGATGCACTGGGCGACATGGCGGCGGATATGTTTGACTTTGACATGGGCATGTAGGCCGCATGACCGCCGCTGGCCACGCCCGTTTTAATGTGTCCCCAGCGGTGCCCGGGGCATTGCCAGTGCAATACTTTGATGGGCGCAGTGCCAAATCCCAAACTGTATTGCTATCTATTGCCGGGGCATCACTGCAGCTGCGCGGGCAGCACAATGGCTTTGTAGTACACACCGTGCCGCTCGCAGACGTGCGCTGGCCCGAGCGCACACGCAGCGGCGCGCGCTTGGTAGAGTTTTTAAACGGCGGTCAATTGCACGCACCCGATGCCAGCGCCTACGACGCATGGGCAGCGCAGCACCTGCCCCGCGTAGAGAGCGTGGTAGTGCGGCTGCAGCAAAGCTGGCGCGGTGTCGCAGTAGCGTTAGCACTGCTAGTAAGCGTGCTGGCCGCCATGTATGTGTGGGGTCTGCCCATAGCTGCACGCGGCATCACCAGCCTGGTGCCGCTGTCGGTAGACGAGGCCTTGGGCCGCAACGCGCTGACGCAAATAGACGGCAAGTGGATGTTGCCCAGCAAGCTGTCCGCAGACATACAAGACCGCTTGCGCACACGCTTTGACGCGGGCATGCGCAAAGCCTACCCGCAAAGTGTGCCGACCTACCAGCTAGAGTTTCGCCAGTCCACCATTGGCCCCAATGCGTTTGCCCTGCCCGGCGGCACCATGGTGCTGACCGACGAACTGGTCACGCTGGTCAACGACGACGACGTAGTAATGGGGGTGATGGGCCACGAGATAGGCCACGTAACTCTGCGCCACGGCATGCGCCAGTTAGTGCAATTGGCGCTGGTGCAATGCGTGCTGTCGATCGCGTTTGGGGACTACGGCACGCTGATCACCACAGCGCCGTTGATCTTGGGCAGTATGGACTACAGCCGCAACGCCGAGCGCGAGGCCGACGACCACGCTATCGGGTTTATGCAAGCCAACGCTATCTCACCATTGGTGATGGTGAAGTTTTTTGACACCCTGCGGGCTGAGCAAAAGACCAAAGACAAGTCTACGCCTTTGGGCATTTCTATCATCTCGTCGCACCCGGCAGACGCCGAACGCGTGGCCAAATTCAAAGCTGCAACACCCGCTGCCACAGCAGCACCATAGCTGGCCAGCACGCAATAGCAGCACCAGTGCCCGCCTGCAGGCCCTAAAATGCAAGCATGACATTCAATGCTGCCCAAGCTATTAATCTGGCACTAGAGACTTTTGACATCGAGGCTGCTGCCGTGCAGGGCCTGCGCGCGCGACTAGCGCAGCCCGGCCCGCAGCAAGCCGCATTTACCAAAGCCATCGAGCTGGTGTTGGCCACCCGGGGCCGCGTAGTGGTAATGGGCATGGGTAAAAGCGGGCATATTGGCCGCAAAATTGCCGCTACCTTAGCGTCTACCGGCACAGCTGCCATGTTTGTACACCCCGCCGAGGCCAGCCATGGCGACCTGGGCATGATCAAAGCGATTGACTGCGTGCTGGCAATTTCTAACTCGGGCGAGTCCGACGAACTGACCGCCATCTTGCCTGTGATCAAACGTATGGGCACGCCGTTGATCGCCATCACCGCAGGCCTAGGATCCACCCTAGCCCACCATGCGGCGGCTACGCTAGACAGCAGTGTCGCCAAAGAAGCCTGCCCATTGAACCTAGCGCCTACCGCCAGCACTACGGCGCAGCTAGCCTGGGGCGATGCACTGGCCGTGGCGCTGCTAGACGCGCGCGGCTTTAAGGCCGAAGACTTTGCCCGCTCCCACCCGGGTGGCAGCTTAGGGCGCAAGCTGTTTACCCATGTGCGCGACGTGATGCGCGAGGGCGATGGCGTGCCCCGCGTGCCGCCGGGCGCTTTGTTTATCGACCTGATGCGCGAGATGAGCGCCAAAGGCTTGGGCGCTACCGCCGTGGTAGATGCGGCAGGCAAGCCCATGGGTATCTTCACCGATGGTGACCTGCGCCGCCTTGTCGAGCAAGGCCACGACCTGCGCACCCTGCAAGCAACCGACGTGATGCACGCCAACCCGCGCACGCTGAGCGCTGATGCGTTAGCGGTAGACGCTGTAGCCATGATGGAGACGCACCAAATTACCAGCGTACTGGTAACCGATGCACAAGGCTTGCTAGTCGGCGCGCTAAACACCAACGATTTGATGCGCGCCAAAGTGATTTAACCCGCGCCGACCTACGCATTGCCATTCGCTTGTCTTCAGTTTATAAAAACCACCATGCCCACCCACACTGCAACGCAAACCTTTGACCCTGCTCTGCTATTGCGGGCGCAGGCGGTGCGTATCGTATTTTTTGATGTGGATGGCGTGCTAACCGACGGCGGCCTGCACTTTAGCGAGGCGGGCGAAACTCTCAAACGTTTTAATGTGCTGGACGGCCAAGGCTTCAAAATGCTGCACCGAGCTGGTATTCACATCGCCGTGATTACTGGGCGCGACAGTGCGCCGCTGCGCACCCGCCTAAAAGCGTTGGGTGTCACCCATGCTGTGTTTGGCACTGAAGACAAACTACCGGCGGCTGAAAAATTACTAACCCAGTTAGGCCTAGATTGGTCGCAAGCTGCCGCCATGGGCGACGACTGGCCCGACTTGCCATTGCTGTCGCGCGCAGTAGTAGCCTACGCGCCTGCCAACGCCCACGCCGAGAACCACGCTATCGCCCACTTCGTTACGCAGCAGCAAGGTGGCCACGGCGCAGCACGCGCGCTGTGTGATTTAGTGCTGGCATCCCAAGGCCACTACGCCCGCCAATTAGCGCTGCTGCTGCCAGCATGACCACTAGCATGCCCCGCAGCAAATCTGGCCTGACGGCAACCTGGTTGGTTGCCGTGCGGTGGTGGCAAAACCTGTGGTTTGCCTCTACTACCTACTTGCCTATGCTGCTGATCGTGATACTGGCGCTAGGCACATGGTGGCTGGCGAGCAACACACCCGGTGCCGCCCCACTCACCGAAGACCAGCCCGTTACCCACGAGCCTGACTATTACATGCGCAACTTTGCAGTCAAAAATTTTGACGCCACAGGCCAGTTGCGCAGCGAAATTGCGGGCAGCCAAGGCCAGCATTATCCCGACACCGATATTTTAGAAATAAGCCAAGCGCGCATACGCTCGTACAAGGCCAACCAGCTCACCACTGCCACTGCCAAGCGGGCCTATAGCAATGCCGATGGCTCTGAAGTGCAGCTGGTGGGCGATGCATTGGTGGTGCGCGAGGCAGGTAAAGACGCAGCGGGTAATGCACAACCGCGCTTAGAATTTCGTGGTGAATTTTTGCATGCATTTTTGCGCACCGAACAAGTTAAATCCCACCTGCCCATCACGCTAAAACGCGGCAACGATGTATTTACTGCGGACAATTTGGAGTACGACAACTTGGGCCGCGTCATCACCCTACAAGGCCGCGTGCGGGGCATACTGTCGCCCCGCGCAGCGCCGTAATTTGCAGCGCCATAATTAGCAAGGCCTTGAACCTGCAAAAGCATAAATCTGCAGCAACTAGTCTTTAGCTCTCCAAGCCTTATCGCTACTTCCCAACCTCAACCCACCATGTCCACCACCAACCCCGCCTCACCTTTGGTTTTTATCACTGGCGCCTCCAGCGGCATTGGCCAGGCGCTGGCTTGGCGCTTTTACCAAGCAGGCTACCGCTTGGCACTGGTGGCGCGCCGCACTGACGAGATCACCAAATGGGCCACAGCAAAGCAAGTTCAGCCCAACCGTTTTGAAATCTACAGCGCCGACGTAGCCCACACCGACAGCATTGCCGCTGCAGGTGCCGCCTGCATTGCCAAACAAGGCTTGCCCGATGTCGTGATTGCCAACGCCGGCATCAGCATTGGCGTAGACACCGCCGTGCGCGCCGACATTGACGTGATAGCGCAAACTTTTGCCACCAACAACATTGGCTTAGCCGCTACCTTTCACCCCTTCGTCGCCGCCATGGAGGCACGCAAAACCGGCAGTCTGGTAGGCATCGCCAGCGTAGCCGCCATCCGCGGCCTGCCCGGCCATGGCGCCTACTGCGCCAGCAAAGCCGCCGTAGTAGCCTACTGCGAAAGCCTACGCGGCGAAATGCGCGCCGCCACTAGCAAGCACGGCGTGCAAGTAGTAACTATTTTGCCAGGCTACATCGACACGCCACTAACGCAAAGCAACAGCTACTCCATGCCATTTTTATTGCAACCCGAGGTATTTGCCGACCGTGCTTTTGCCGCCATTACAGCAGGCAGTAGCTACCGCGTCATACCTTGGCAAATGGGCATAGTGGCCAAGCTGCTGCGGCTATTGCCTAACTGGTTGTATGACATTGCACTTTCGGGCAGACCACGCAAGAAGCGGCGCGAGGTGTGATTAACTCTCCAGTAGCTTAAGCTGGAGTGGATCAATATTCTGGCGCTTTGAAGATTGATATTCTGGCATCGTGAACTGCGGCGATAAGGCAAGTCATGCTGCAAAATCTTGACTAAAAAAGCGCGAACTTTGATGCCGGTTTAGCCGTTCTAGGCCGTAGATCCTGCTCAACCAGCTATGCAATTGATAGTAGTCAACAATCCAGCAACTGATCCGAAGCGCGGGCTGCTTAAACCAAGCGGCAAGTAACTGAATTCAACCCCCAGAACGTATTTTCTTCACCAACGCCGACGTCGAATAACCATCTACAAAACTCAACGCATACGCCTGTCCGCCGTAGCTCTCTACCAGTGCAGCTTCTTTCAGGCGCTTCATGTCGTAGTCACCACCTTTGACCAATACATCCGGTCGCAATGCGTCGATGATCTCCAGCGGAGTATCCTCGTCAAACCACGTCACCATCGTCACCGATTCCAACGCTGCTATCAATGCAGCGCGGTCTTGCTCGTTGTTCAGCGGACGGTCTGGGCCTTTGCCTAAACGGCGGGCCGACGCGTCAGTATTCAATGCCACTACCAGCGAACCGCCTTGCGCCCGTGCTGCTGCTAAATAGCTAGCATGGCCACGGTGCAGCACGTCAAACACACCATTGGTAAACACTATGGGCTTGGCAAGTTGCGCCATGCGCTGTGCAGCTTGCTCGCGCGTGGCCAGCTTGGTGGTGAAGTCGGGGGGAGTTGCCAGAATTGCCAAAGTAGAGGCCACGCGTTGCATCAGGCCGATTGCGCCTTCATGCCTGGCGGCAAAATCAGCTCGGCTTTGCTGGCGAGCTCGCGCGCCAGCTCTTTGCGAAAACGGTTCAGCTCCTGCACACTTTCAAAGCTACGCTCCATCAGCAAGCTCATGTTGTGCAAAATACGCTCCACCACTTTGCTCTCCCACACAGCATCAAATTTAATCTGTGTGTCCAGCCACTGCTCTAACCACTCTGGGTTGGGTAGGCGGCTTTGAATCGTGTCGCGCGGGAACAGCGCTTTGTTCACATGCAAGTTGGTAGGGTGCAGGGCTTGTGCTGTGCGCCGGGCACTGGCCATTAACACGCCCACTTTAGTAAATGCAGCTTTAGCTTCATTGCCAAAATTACCAATCGCACGCTTCATGTAGCGTAAGTAGGCTCCGCCATGGCGGGCTTCGTCTTGGCTCAGCTTGGTATAGATGTTTTTAATCACCGGTTCGGTATGCCATTCGCTGGCGCGCCGGTACCAGTGGTTCAAACGAATCTCACCGCAAAAATGCAGCATCAAAGTTTCTAGCGCAGGGGCAGGCTCAAACTCAAAACGTACATCGTGCAGCTCTTGCTCGGTGGGAGCTAGGTCAGGCCTAAAGCGGCGCAGGTACTCCATCAAAACCAATGAGTGTTTTTGCTCCTCAAAAAACCAAATCGACATGAAGGCAGAAAAATCCGAGTCGTCTTGGTTGTCTCGCAAAAACATTTCAGTAGCAGGTAACGCGCTCCATTCAGTAATGGCATTCATCTTGATAGTTTGCGCTTGCTCGTCGGTCAACTGCGTCCCGTCAAATTGCGCCCATGGAATATCTTTGTCCATGTTCCAACGTACGGCTTCCAACTGTTTGAATAATTCTGGGTAAAGCATAACTGCCCCTTAGTTTTATTGACTTGAATGATTTTACGCATGCTTTGCTGCATTTTGATAACAAGCACCACATGACCTTACCCGCAACTTCATGGGCCCCACCGTGCGCTAATATCCCTTAATTTTTGAAGGTTACTGCTGCAAGACTCAATAAAATGACTAATCGGTCATAATATAACTTATAGGTTTTTATTTACTGCGAAGTCTGGTTTATGCTGTACATAAAGCTGTAACCTTAAAGCGTTTCTCCTCCTCCCTCCTCCCTCCTCTCTCATTTCGTTTTGAGGCGCTTCACAGTAATTTTCTATGCAGACTGAGCCTTGTCACATGTCCCATCCGCCCAAAGTTGCCATCGTAGGCTCTGGTATTTCAGGGCTTAGCGTTGCGCACAGCTTAGTTGGTCACGCCGATATCACCTTGTTCGAGTCGGGCAGCTACTTTGGTGGTCACACCCATACGGTAGACGTTACGCTGCCCACTACACAAGGCCCCGTCACCCACGGTGTAGATACCGGATTTTTAGTCTACAACGAGCGTACCTACCCCAATTTGATCGCCTTGTTTGCGCAACTAGGTGTAGACACGGTCAAGTCTGAAATGTCGTTCTCTGTACAGGTGCCAGGCGCGTTACGGGGCGGCACGCTGGAATGGAGTGGCACCAGCTTGTCATCGGTGTTTGCCCAACGCAGCAATTTAGTCAACCCACAATTTTTGGGCATGTTGTGGGACATGATGAGGTTTAACAAGTTGTGTACACGACTGGCCACTAGCGGCAGCGACGCGCAAATGGCGCAGCCACTGAAAGACTTTTTGCAGCAGCACAGGTTAGGCGACGCGTTTTGCAACTGGTATTTGCTGCCCATGCTGGGCTGCATCTGGAGCTGCCCCACCGACCAAATGCTGCAGTTCCCTGTGGCCACGATGATCCGGTTTTGCCATAACCATGGCTTGATTCAGGTCACCAATCGACCACAGTGGTATACGGTGGCGGGTGGCGCGCGGCACTATGTTGACAAAATCACATCGCAGATTGCCGACAAGCGCCTGAACACACCTGTGCAGTTGATTGAACGTGATGGCGACGGTGATCGAGGCAGCGTTCGTGTTGTCAGCCAGGGCCGGGTAGAGCGATTTGACAAAGTTATCATCGCAACCCACGCACCACAGGCCTTGGCAATGCTGCGCGACGCCACAGCTGATGAGCGCGCTGTGCTGGGCGCTATGCGAACTCAAGACAACCACGTTGTGCTGCACACCGATGCGTCGGTGTTGCCCAGCCAACGCAGCACCTGGGCCGCTTGGAACTATGTGCGCGGCAATGCACAGCAAGAATCGCGCACGGTGTGCCTGCACTATCTGATTAATAAATTGCAGCCTTTGCCTTTTAATCAGCCCGTGGTGGTTAGCCTCAATCCAATTGAGCCTATCGCGCGTAATCTAGTGATGGGCGAATACCACTATGCACACCCGGTTTTTGACGCTGCTGCCATCGCAGCGCAGCAGCGCTTGGGCCAGCTACAGGGCCAGCACCACACCTACTTTTGCGGTGCATGGACGGGTTATGGTTTTCATGAAGACGGCCTTAAATCGGGCCTTGGTGTTGCGCGGCAGGTACTGCAAGCTATTCACGCGCCTGCAGAGCAAGCAGCATGACCACCATGGCACATGTAAATACGATGAGTGCGGCAGCACACCAAGCGATGATAGGTTTTGGGCAGGTGCGCCACACGCGACTGCGCCCCGCACGCAATGCGTTCGCCTACCGCACCTATTTCTTCATGCTGCCGTTGCGCACGCTGGCGCACACACCTAGCGCAGCACTGGCACGCAACCGCTTTGGTGCTTTGAGTTTTTTTGACGCAGACCATGGCGATGGCCGCAGCCCCGCTGAAGGTGGCGCGCTGGCCTGGATGGATGCACTACTGCACAGTGAAGGCATCGACGACGCACGCGGCGAAGTATGGCTGCACTGCTACCCGCGCGTGCTGGGCTACACCTTCAAACCTGTGAGCTTTTGGTATTGCCACGGGGCAGACAATACGCTGCGCGCTGTCGTAGTGGAGGTGAACAATACCTTTGGCGAGCGGCATATCTATCTGCTTGACCGCCCTGCTTTTGGTGTAGAGCAAAAAGCCGCCAAAGTGTTTCATGTATCGCCGTTTTGCCAAACTGAGGGCCAATACCGGTTTCGGTTTATGACCACCCCAGCGCGCGACCACACCGTGGCACGTATCGACTACGACGACGCACAAGGCGCGCTGATCAACACCAGCGTGAGCGGCATATTAGTACCCTACACCGCGCTAACCCGGCGCAAAGCACTGCTAAGCTATGGGGCGATGACGCTGGCGGTGATAGCGCGTATCCATTGGCAAGCCGTTCGGTTATTTTTTATGCGCGTACCTTTTGTTAAAAAACCTCTTCCTCCTAAAATTTGGGTGACGCGATGAACGACACCTTCAGCACAGCCTCTGCACCTATGACAAGCACACTGCAGCCCTCCCGCACAACTTCTTTTGTGATGCCCAGCGACGCTCCTGCCGCTGGCCGCACCTGTTTAAAGCTATTGCAAAAATTGCAGCATGGCTTGCTGACGGTGCAGCTGCCCGACGGCAGCATGCAACGGTTTGGTAAACCAGACGCGTCCGAGCACCTGCACGCCAGTATGCACATACACCGCTGGTCGGTGTGCAGCGCCGTGCTCAAGTCGGGCGACATCGGCTTTGCCGAAAGCTACATTGCAGGCGACTGGACAACCCCCCATTTGGCAGACTTGCTGCGCGTGATCGTAGCCAACCGCCGCGAGGTAGAAGACATCATTTATGGCACTTGGCTGGGCCGTTTGGTATACCGCATCAGGCATCTGCTAAACCGCAACACCAAAAGCAACAGCCAAAAGAATATCCATGCCCACTATGATTTGGGCAACCATTTCTACACTTTGTGGTTAGACCAAACGATGAACTATTCGTCGGCATGGTTTGAAGGCAACAGTGACGGCGATATGGTGCAAGCCCAGCATGCGAAAGTACGCCGCGCCCTGCGTATGGCCCAAGTTAAAACTGGCGATCGAGTGCTAGAAATTGGCTGCGGCTGGGGTGCACTGGCTGAAAAAGCCGTAGGGGAGTTTGGCGCGCATGTTACCGGCGTCACACTGTCTACCGAGCAATTGGCTTGGACTCAAAAGCGCATGGCTACTGCAGGCCACGCCGCCCAAACTGACCTGCGCCTGCAAGACTACCGCGATATCCAAGACGCTCCGTTCGATGCCATCTGCTCGATAGAAATGTTAGAGGCCGTGGGTAAAGCGTACTGGCCCACCTACTTTGCCTCAGTGGCGCGGCTACTTAAAACTGGTGGCCACGCCTGCATTCAATCCATAGTGATTGACGACAAATTATTTGCGCGGTATGTTAACTCTACCGACTTTATCCAGCAGTATATTTTTCCTGGTGGTTGCTTACCTTGCCCGGCTGAGTTTCGCAAAGAAGCGGCAGCGGCTGGACTGCAAGTGGTGGACGAACTGGCTTTTGGCCAAGACTATGCTGAGACCTGTCGCCGCTGGCGCCACGACTTTCTAGCGCAGCGCGAGAAAGTACTGGCAGGCGGTTTTGACGAGCGTTTTATTCGTATTTGGGAGTTTTATCTAGCCTATTGCGAAGCTGCATTTGCAGAAAATAATATTGATGTAATGCAGTTTACGCTGCGCAAAGTGTAGGCCCAGCCATGCGCCGTGCAAAGAGTTTTAACCGTGTAGGGGCCTATGCTGGCATGCTGGTATGGTGCGGTGCCGTTGGTTTGGCAGGCACGCCAACCGCCTATGCGCAGCCCGCCGACATTAGCGCTACTGTTAGCGGTGCACGCAACATAGGTGGCGCGCGTCTAAGCGTGTGGGGCTTTCAGGTATATGACGCCCGCTTGTGGACTGAACCAAGCTTTACAGCCGAGAGTTATTTGCAACGCAGTTTTGCACTAGAAATTAATTACTTGCGTAACGTCAGTGGCGAGTCTATTGCCGATAGCTCGCTTAAAGAAATGCGCGGCATTGGCAGCATGACCCAGGCGCAGGCCGACAAGTGGCTGACCGACATGCGAAAACTATTTCCCGATGTTAAGAAAGGCGATCGCCTATTAGGTATTTACAAACCCGGCATGGGCGCTTTGTTTACCTTAAACGGCCAGCCTGCAGGAGAAGTACGCGACACCGAGTTTGCGACTTTGTTCTTTGGTATTTGGCTCAGCCCCAAAACCAGCAAGCCTCAAATGCGTTTGCAATTGCTTGGCCAAGCTAGCAGCGCGGCGTCTGACATGCGCAGCACCACACCATGACAACCACTTGGAGCGCGCGCGATGGCCTGCGGTATGGACTGCTGGGCTTACCTTTGGCCTTTGTAGCGCTGCCGTTGTATATCATTTTGCCCAACCACTACGCCACACAATTTGGCGTGCCACTGGCCTCGTTGGGTGCCTTGCTGCTGGGCGCGCGTTTGTTCGATGCAGTGATTGACCCTGCTCTGGGCCGTTGGTGCGACACGCTGTTTACGCACAGCGCGGCGCGTGTACTGCGTGTGTGCTATGCAGCTACTATTGCGTTGGCATTGGGTTTTGTAGCTTTATTCTTTCCGCCCGTGCGTGGCGGCGCTCTGCTCACTTGGGCTTTCGTAGCGCTGGTGTTAACTTACACCGCCTACAGCTTGATCAGCGTGGCCCACCAAAGCTGGGGCGCACGCTTGGGTGGCGACGCGCTGGTGCGCAGCCGCATTGTGGCGTGGCGCGAAGGGCTGGCTTTGGCCGGTGTGCTGCTGGCCTCGGTGCTGCCGGTGGTCGCGGGTCTAGGCGTCAGCACTGCCGTCTTCATAGCAGCTTTAGTAATCGGCTTATGGGCGTGGACACGCGCTGCGCAACCCCGGCCTGCGCTGCAGACCACACAAGGCCAAGCCGCCCACATTACCGCCAATACCAGGGTATCGCTGTGGCACACGCTGCAGCGACCAGGCTTTATCGCGCTGCTAACCGTATTTATTTTGAACGGTATTGCCAGCGCCATCCCTGCCACTTTGGTGCTGTTTTTTATCCAAGATTTATTGCAAGCGCCCAAGCAAATGGAAGGCGCATTTTTAGCTGCTTACTTTTTGACAGCTGCATTGTCCATCACGCTATGGCTGCGCTGCATAGCGCGCTGGGGTTTGTGGCGCACATGGCTGCTGGGCATGCTGCTGGCGGTGTTAGTGTTTATCTGGGCTGCCACATTGGGCCAAGGCGACATAGTGGCTTTTATGGCGGTGTGCGCGCTGTCGGGCGTGGCACTAGGGGCCGACCTTGCGGTGCCGCCCGCCTTGCTGGCGGGTTTGATACAAACCAATGGCGACCATGGCCAGACTGAGGGCGCGTACTTTGGTTGGTGGAATTTTGCCACCAAGCTTAACTTGGCTTTAGCTGCTGGCCTGGCGTTGCCTGCGCTTGCGCTGTTTGGCTACACGCCAGGTGCGCGCGCTCCGCAAGCGCTGCAGGCCTTGGTGGTGGCTTATTGTGTGCTGCCATGCATTTTGAAATTGATGGCAGGCGCTGCTTTGTGGTGGAGCGCGCAGCGCAGGCAATTTACCTGATCAGTTTACATAAACACCACTTCACGCCCAGTACACCGCGCCACTCCAAAGGAATACCCCATGCAACGCCGCCTACTTCTGATAGCTATACCCCTGGCCACTGGCTTGGCCGCCTGCGGCACTGCGCCGCAAATTAGCGACTACGCGCAAGAAAAGCCTGTATTCGATCTGAAAACTTATTTCACCGGCATGGTAGATGGCTGGGGCATTTTTACCGACCGAGGCGGCAAGGTGGTCAAACGCTTTGTGGTCACCATGAACTGCACGTGGAACGGCGACCAAGGCATATTGGACGAAGATTTTGTCTACAGCGACGGTACTAAACAAAAGCGCATTTGGCGCATGACCAAACTGGCCGACGGTAAGTACGAGGGCCGCGCTGATGACGTAGTAGGCGTGGGTAACGGCCAGCAAATGGGCAACGCTTTTCGATGGGGCTACACACTGAACTTGCCCGTAGATAACAAAACCTACGAAGTGCAGTTTGACGACTGGATGTACCAGATGGACGATAAAGTGGTGATCAATAAAGCAACGATGCGCAAGTTTGGTTTTACTTTGGGCGAGTTGGTAGTTAATTTTAAAAAGCGTTAGATAGTTGTCACGCCTCAACGCAAAACTCATAACGCACCCACACAGTACCCACAACGATCACAACCGAGCAATTTTTTATGAGCTTAAACATCCCGATTACTGATTGGCCGCACCGACGTGTGTGGCTGATCGGTGCCTCCAGCGGTATTGGCCGCGCTACGGCCGCGCTGTTGTACAGCAAAGGCGCCAAGGTGATAGTGTCAGCACGCAACGCCAGCGCTTTAGACGAATTAGCCGCGCAATACCCCGGCTTGCAAGCACTAACATTAGATGCCACCGATGAGACGGCAGTTAAAGCGGCCACAACACAGCTGTTGGCCGACGGTCGGCTAGATTTAGTGATGTACTGCGCAGGCACCTACGCAGCCGTGCGCGCGCAAGATATGAAATCTGCAGAAATCTTGCACCACATGCAGGTCAACTACATGGGCGCGGTGCACAGCATTGCAGCGGTGCTACCGTCTATGCTGGCTGCACGCAGTGGCCATATCTGCCTAGTGTCTAGCGTGGCAGGCTTTCGCGGCTTGCCGCAATCGCTAGCCTACGGGCCTACCAAAGCCGCGCTAATCAATTTGGCCGAAACCATGTACATCGATCTGAAAGATGCAGGCATCGGCGTGAGCGTAGTGAACCCCGGTTTTGTTAAAACCACACTCACCGATCAAAACAAATTTCACATGCCAGCCCTCATATCCCCTGCTCAAGCAGCTATTGATATAATAGCACATTGGGAGCGTGGCCGGTTTGAAATCCACTTCCCCAAACGCTTTACCTACTGGATGAAACTGCTGCGTGTGCTGCCCTACACTTGGTATTTTTTTGCCACGCGCAGGTTTACCGGTCTGTAAATAGTACATGCCTGTCTCGGCCACCTCAGTCGCGTTTACATCATCTGTGCAAGGCAGCGCCATCACACACCAAGTAGAACGCGTAGTACATTTTTTTGAATCACTGCAGCCTAGCGCAGTGCAGCAAATGGGTTTGTATTACACCGACGACGCGTATTTTAAAGACCCGTTCAATGAAGTGCATGGCCTAGCCCAAGTGCAGCGCATCTTTAGCCACATGTACGTAGCGCTAGACAACCCCCATTTTGTAGTGACTGACCGCGTAGTGCAGGGCTCGCAATGCTTTTTAATATGGGATTTTAAATTTCGCTTCAAACGGTTTGACACCACCACCCAGCAAACTGTACGCGGCACGTCCCACCTACGCTTTGCCGACGATGGCCGCATTCACCACCACCGCGACTATTGGGACGCCGCTGAGGAGCTGTACGAAAAACTACCTGTTGTGGGTAGTGTGATGCGGTGGTTAAAGAAGCGGGCTAACAGCTGAGCTTCTTGGTTCGTTATGGTGAGCCGTGAAGATTAGTGTTCTTAAGCCGTGAACTACGGCGATGCAGTAAGTCGCGATGATTCCTACGCGCTAAAGCGCACAAACAGCGAAATTCACGCGAGTTTTCATAGTGTTTTAGCCGTTCTAGGCTGTAGATCCTGCTCAACCAGGTATGCAATTGATAGTGATTACACATTCATAATAATATCCGGCGCACGGGCTGTTCAACCCAAGCAAAGAATAATGTGACGAGTCGGGACCGTCTCGATGAAAAATACGTAGAAAAGCGCGCGATGTTCAAGCTAGGCGAATAAACACCTCAGTTCGCGCGTGTTTTCGGAGTATTTTTCGCGAAAGAGATGCCCGGCTCGAGTCCAGCCTCCCGACGCGCACGACAAGCCAAATAACCAACCCAACAGGTATGTACACCAAGCAAAGCGACCAACCCAACCGGTGCGCACGCTGACCTGGTAACCAATCAAACCGACGCGTACGTTGAGACAAACAACCAACTTTACTTCCCAATACAAAACCGAGAAAATATCTCACCCAGCAAATCGTCCGCACTGAACTCACCCGTGATGCTGCCCAGCGCATTTTGCGCCAAGCGCAGTTCTTCGGCCAGCAAATCTAGGTGCTGCGCTTGAGCGGCTAAATGGTCTACCGCCAACAGCAAATGAGTTTGCACTTTTTTCAAAGCCTGCACATGCCGCTCACGGGCGATGAACACCCCTTCGGGTGCTGACTGCCAGCCCGCAATGGCCAGTAATTTTTGGCGCAAAGTGTCAATGCCTTGGCCCGTTTTTGCACTGATGGCGATGCTATCTACCAAAGCCAACGTGCTGGAAGCCGCCCCATCACGCACCGCGTCCAGCTTGTTCCAAATTTGCACCACGGGAATATTGCATGAGATTTTCTGCGCGATAGTAGCCGCCAATGCTGCATCAGCTGCTATGGTTTTCGCAGCAGTAGATGCATCAACCGTAGCCGCCAAGTCGTATAGATGCAGCACCGCATCAGCGCCGCTGATCTCGTCCCACGCGCGGGCGATGCCTATTTGCTCCACCACATCAGTGCTGTCGCGCAGGCCTGCGGTGTCGATGATGTGCAGCGGTACGCCGTCGATTTGAATGGTTTGCTGCACCTTGTCGCGCGTGGTGCCTGCAATGGGGGTGACAATGGCCAGCTCTGCCCCAGCCAGTGCGTTGAGCAGCGAGCTTTTGCCTGCGTTGGGCTGCCCGGCAATGACTACCTTGATGCCTTCACGCAGCAGCGCTCCCTGCGTGGTTTTGTGCAGCAGATCGGTGTTGGTGTGCATCAACGCTTGCAACTGGCCGTGGGCGTTGCCGCGTTGCAGATGGTCAATCTCTTCTTCTGGAAAATCTAGCGTGGCCTCCACCAGCATGCGCAGGTGCACCAGCGCGTCGCGCAGTGCGTGTACCTGGCGCGAGAACACACCCGACAGCGACCGACTGGCGCTGCGGGCGGCGGCCTCGGTGCTGGCGTCGATCAAATCTGCAATGGCTTCGGCTTGGGCTAGGTCAATTTTGTCGTTCAAAAAAGCGCGTTCGGTAAATTCACCGGGGTTAGCCACGCGCAGGCCAGTGCCTTGGCCCGCTTGCAGGCAGCGCGCCAGCAGCAGTTGCAGCACCACAGTGCCGCCGTGGGCTTGTAGCTCTAGCACGTCTTCGCCGGTGTAGCTGTGCGGCGCAGGGAAGTAGATGGCCAAGCCGTGGTCGATGGGGCTGCCATCGGCGTCGGTGAATGGCAAATAAGTGGCCATGCGCGGCTGCAGGGCTTTGCCGCACAGCGCATCAATCACCACTTGCACTGACGAGCCTGACACCCGCACAATGCCTACCGCGCCGCGTCCTGGGGCAGTGGCAATGGCGGCGATGGGGTCGTTATGGCGGGCTAGCATGGCGAGAATTTGAAAGTTAGCTAATGTGCTGTCGTGCAACATGTTAGCGCAGGTGGGTAGCCGATGGCATGTACTGGATTTTAATTTTAGATGTAATGCGCGTTGGGACGTTGGTTACTGCTTCTAGCGTGCACGCCGGAAAGCTGGACTCGAGCCGGACCCGACTCGTCACATTGTTCTTTGCTTGGTTTTAGTAGCCCGCGCTTGGATGGAGTGGTTAGATCAGCAATTACTATCAATTGCATAGCTAGTTAAGCAGTTAATACGGACGCCAAGCCTTAAAACCTTTAAAAATTTTCTCTGCACAAAGCGGCTAAACTACTCCCCATGCAAGCTACTATTACTTTATCCCGTCGCGCCGTGCTGCGGGCCGCTGCCGTCGCCGCTACGCTGCCCACCAGCCTGCTGAGTCAAGCCCAAACCTCAACTCCGACCCCAAATTCAAACTCAAATCCAAGTCCATCTAGTGGTGGCCCACGCCTGCGCTTAATCGGCCACACCACGCTAGCGCACAAGCTGCAGTTTATAAACACCACCGTCGGCGGGCTGAGCGGCATCGACTACGACCGCGAGCGCGGCGTGTACTACGCCATCAGTGACGACCGGTCTGACATCAACCCTGCGCGGTTTTACACACTGAAGTTACCCATCACCGCAGACAGCGTGGGCACGCCCGAGCTGCTGGCGGTGACCACGCTGCAAACGCCTGATGGCAAACCTTACCCCAGCAAGCGTACGGTGACAGCAGACAACCCCGATGTGCCCGACTGCGAGAGCATTCGCCTGCGCAGCGCCACCAACACGCTGTACTACACCAGCGAGGGGAACATCCAACGCGGCATGCACCCGTTTGTGCGCGAGATGCGCCTAGATGGCAGCTACCTGAGCCAAGTGCCCGTGCCCAAGATGTTTGCCGCCGACCCCAGCGGCAAAACCGGCCCGCGTCAAAACAAAGCATTTGAAGGGCTGAGCTTTACACCCAGTGGCGACACGGCCTGGTTTGCTACCGAGGCCGCGCTGGTGCAAGACGGCCCCATGCCTGCAGTGGGCGTGGCCGGTGGCCCCATCCGCCTGACGCAATTTGCCGCGCACAGTGGGCAGTCGTTTCGCCAAATCGCTTACCTGCCCGATGCCGTACCTGCTGCACCCAAAGTGGCAGGCATCACGCTACCCGCCGCCATCACGCCCGAGGAGTTAGCCGACAACGGTATCAGCGAGATTTGGATGGCCAGCGAGACCGGCATGCTGGTGCTAGAGCGCGCTTATGCGGCAGGCGCGGGCAACTCGTTGCGCTTGTACTGGATTGACACCGAAGACGCTACCGACGTGCTGGATATGCCCACGCTGGTGGGCGCTAAATTTAAACCCGCCGACAAAGTGCTGCTGCTAGACTTTGCCAATACAGGCCTGCCGCGCCTAGACAACACCGAGGGCATGACACGTGGGCCCACGCTGCCCAGCGGCAACCCCACGCTGGTGTTTGTCAGCGACGATAATTTCAGCAGCAGCCAGATCACGCAGTTTGTGGTGTTTGAGTGGTTGGCTAATTAAAAAATTTACAGGGGATGGTATGAACGACAGCATTGCATTTATTGGCGGCGGCAACATGGCCTGCGCCATCATCGGCGGGTTGATCAAGCAGGGCATGCGCGCACTGCAGATCATGGTGGTAGAGCCGCATGCACCGCAGCAAGAAAAATTAAAAGCTGACTTCGGTATCGAAGCTTTTAGCGCACCCAACAGCTTGCTGGCGCAAGCCGCCACCGTGGTCTGGGCGGTTAAACCACAAACTTTTAAAGTAGCCGCGCAGCAAGCGCGCGCGCACACGGCCCACGCGTTGCACTTTAGCGTGATGGCGGGCCTGCGCACGGGCAGCATGGCCCAGTTACTGGGCACGCAGCGTATTGTGCGCAGCATGCCCAACACGCCTGCCATGATCGGCAAAGGCATCACCGCGTTGTTTCCTACCGCGCAAGTTAGCGATGCTGACCGCAGCACGGTAGAACGCATCGTGGCCTCGACAGGCGAATATTTGTGGCTGAGTGATGAGGCGCAGCTTGATGCTGTGACCGCCATCTCAGGCTCAGGCCCGGCGTATGTGTTTTACTTTTTAGAAGCCATGACGCAAGCGGGCGTTGACATGGGCCTATCACCTGCGCAAGCCGCGCAGCTGGCGCAAGCCACCTTTACCGGAGCCTCTGCCTTGGCCCATGGTGCCGATGAATCGCCCAAGATACTGCGCGAACGCGTCACATCAAAAGGCGGCACCACCTATGCGGCCATCACGTCAATGGAGCAAGACAACGTGGCCAATATGTTCATGCGCGCGATGCACGCCGCGCGCCGCCGCGCCAAAGAGCTAGGCGATGAGTTTGGCGCTTAGCATGCGCTGGCGGCTGGTTTGCTTGGTATAGCGTGTGCGCCGATGAGTCGGTTTGCTTGGCTTAGCGTGCGCGCTGGAAAGTGGGACTCTGGGCTAAAGGTATCGCCAGATAGTTGGAATCTGGGCTAACGGTATCTCCGGAAAGCTGGACTCGAGCCGGGCATCTCTTTCGCGAAAAATATTCCGCAAACATGCGCGAACTGATGTGTTTAGTTCGCTTCCTTGAACAACGCGCGCCTTGCTGCATATTTTTCATCGAGGCGGACCCGACTCGTCACATTATTCTTTGCTGGGTTTGGACAGCCCGCGATTGATGCCGCTGTATTTGATGACTACTGATAGCCTCGTCAAAATATTTCACACTGCTACCGGCAGCGCATCACCGTGTTTGCAAGAGATGTGGCGTATGCCGATCGACCGATTTCTGGTATGCCCAGTATGAGGGCGATTGGCATACGCCACATCTGTGCCAACGTACTTAGCTAAGTACCAAAACGCTAGGTAAACAAAGCGGCCAGTTTACA
>JAYSWJ010000252.1:0-21420 GCA_043718065.1 Polaromonas sp. | reverse complement strand
ACGCTACATCACCGCTTGGCCGGTTTTAATAGTGATCGCTTTGCATCAGTTTGGTTGCGGTTTATTCTGCTGTCATAACACGCAAAAGCGCCTAAATTCACGCGTGTTTTCACAGTGTTTTAGCCGTTCTAGCCCACAGATACTGCTCAACCAGCTATGCAATTGATAGTATTTACCTGTCTAACGACTGACCCAAAGCACGGGCTGTTAAAACCAAGCCAAGAACAATGTGACGAGTTGGGTCCGTCCCGATGAAAAATATGCAGAAAGGCGCGCGGTACAAGAGTTATTCATATTCCCAATAAAATATTGAATAATATGATCTTCTCAGCCCCAGGAGATCATCATGGCCAGACCTGCAAGCGGGACAGATCAAATTGAGGCCACCAGAGCCAGCTTAAAGAATGCTGTTACGGCAGGCCAATTACGTGCAGCGCAGTCTGTGCTGTTGCCCCTGGAGCTTGGGCTTAGTTTGGTGCAGACGGCGCAGGCCCTCGGTCGCTCAGTAGGGGCCACCTGCAAAATGCGCACTACGTACTGCGCCGTTGCAGCAGGTAAGCGCCCAGCTGCCAAATCCAAGACAACGCTGCGCAACCGAGCCAAAGCGACGCTGCAAGAAGAAGCGGCTGCGCCAGAAGAGCTTCTACAACCAGCCCTTTGACTCACTCGATTTGCTTGAAGATCATCTGGTGGCGTCGATCAAAGTGATACGGGCGCAGCGCGACACGATAAAAAGCATTGCGGGTTGGGATTGGATTATTAAAGCTATTTCTAATGGGAACTAGAAATAGCCAAACAGCCATCTCGATTCGCGCAATGTGTTTCCGGAGTATTTTTCGCGAAAGAGATGCCCGGCTCGAGTCCAGCTACACGACGCGCACGCTGAACCCGGAGATCAACTCACAGGCAAACAATTTGACTTCAGTTAGACTATGCTTTTAATAGCTGCTTGAGCAGTTATTACCTGCTCTGGAGGCTGATACTATGCACAAATATTGGGCGCACGCAGCGGTGCCTTGCGCAGGCACACCATTACCGACGCGCCGCAGCGCCATACTGCACAGCATGGCTGCACTGGCATGGCCTGCCAGCAGCTTTGCAGCCGGGCCTGCCAACTCACTACCCACCGCTTGGCCCAACGCCTTGCTGGTGCCCGGCGGCGTGGCGCGCTTGTCATTAGGCCCTGCGGCAACCAAGCCCGTGGCCACAATGGCAGCAGCAGATGGCAAAACTGAAGTGCCTGTATTGGTGGTGGGCGACGCCATTGAATGGACCGCGCTGGTAGGCATTGCGCTAGCAGCCAAGCCAGGCGCGGCCAGTATTTCAGTCACATCCGAAGGCGCGTCAAAGCGGCGCATAGCCTACACCGTAGCCGACAAAAAATATGTCGAGCAGCGCCTAACGGTTGCCCCCGGCACGGTAGATTTGTCCCCCGAGAACGAAGCCCGCTACGAGCGCGAGCGCGCACACCAAGCCGTGGTGATGGCGACCTACACCCAGCCCGTGCCAGATTATTTTGCCCAAGGCACGCAGCTGCTGATGCAGGTGCCTACCGTGGGCCGGCGCTCCAGCTCGTTTGGCCTGCGCCGCGTGTTCAACGGCCAGTCGCGCAACCCGCACAGCGGCATGGACATCGCAGCGCCCACAGGCACCGCCATCGTAGCGCCGCTGCCCGGCACGGTGCTAGACACAGGCGACTACTTTTTTAACGGCAACACCGTGTGGCTAGACCACGGCGGCGGCTTGCTAACCATGTACTGCCACCTCAGCAGCACTGATGTAAAAGTAGGCGACACCTTGCAAACTGGCCAGCGCCTAGGCGCAGTAGGCGCCACCGGCCGCGTGACCGGCCCGCACCTGCACTGGGGCGTGATGCTGAACCGCACCATGGTAGACCCCGCGCTGTTTGTAGCAAGTTGATGGCCTCTCGCCTGATCCGCTTTAACAAACCCTACGGCGTTCTAAGCCAGTTCACGCCCGAAGGCAAGTGGCAAGGGCTGGCAGACTACATCAACGTGCCCGGCGTGTATGTAGCAGGCCGACTAGACGCCGACAGCGAAGGCCTGCTACTGCTGACCAACGACGGCCAGCTGCAAGCACGCATAGCCGACCCGCGCTACAAAATGGAAAAAACCTACTGGGTGCAAGTAGACGGCATACCTGACGATGCTGCCCTGCAAGCCCTGCGCAGCGGCGTGCAGCTGGGCGACGGCCCCACCCGCCCGGCCCGCGCCCGGCTGATAGACGAGCCCCCCGCCCTGTGGCCACGCAACCCACCCATTCGCGTACGCGCCGCCCAGCCCACCACCTGGCTAGAGCTGTGCATCACCGAAGGCCGCAACCGCCAAGTACGCCGCATGACCGCCGCCGTGGGCTACCCCACGCTGCGGCTGATACGCGCAGCGATTGGGCCGCACACGCTGGAAGGCTTGGCTCCGGGGGCTTATCTGGCAAGCTAGGTACTATAGATTTCGTAGCTGCCTGAGCAGGATTTACTTGGGTTAACAGGCTATTTAAGCATAAATGTAGAGCCTGTAAAGCATTCACAAGCTTCGTAACGCAGAGTTAGCGCATAAGCTTTCTAAACTAATATTTAACACGCTAGATAAGTGTTGTATTACTAGCTTGCACGCAAGGCTTGTGTAAAAACTAGCACTTGCAAATTTGACATTACGTAACAAATAACACAAAAATAGAAAAACCCGACAGTTTTACCTGCCGGGTTTTGGATACAGAAAAATCTTGCAGCAAGCCGCAAGTTAATTCTTTATTGCAGCAACGGATCTCACCCCTGATTACCACAAAGTTTAGTTTAAGGGACTTTTCGATGAATCACAACCCAGTTTCACAAATTTATCGCGATAAAGGTCATGGGCCACTAACTTTTGGTTTTGACATTGGAATGGCATCCGTGGGTTGGGCGGTTTTAAACGAAACTCGCATCGTTGCCCTGGGTGTGAGAGCTTTTGATAAAGCTGAAACCGCTAAAGAGGGTGAATCACTAAACTTAGCCCGGCGCAGCGCGCGTTTGATGCGCCGCCGCTTGCGCCGCCGGGCATGGCGCTTAACCAAACTGGCACGATTGTTCAAACGCTTAGGGCTAATTGAGGACGCCTCGTATTTTCAAAAGCAACCTAATCATACAGATTCTGCTTGGGAGCTACGGCGTGAGGCGCTAGATCGTAAGTTGCAACCTATTGAATGGGCGCGAGTGATCTTTCACATTTGCAAACACCGTGGTTTTTATTGGACTAGCCGTGCGGAAGAAAAGAAAGCAGAGGGTGATACTGCTGGTGAAAGTGGCAAAGTCAAAAAAGGCCTAGCTGAAACCAAGAAGCTACTTGAGCTAAAAAACGAAATGGGTGAGACTGTTTACCGTACAGCAGCCGAAATGGTCTTGAGTGAATATCCAAATGCCCAGCGTAATAAACACGGTGAGTACAGCAAGGCACTTTCGCGCGATTTGCTGGCAGACGAGATGAAGCAGCTTTTTGAAGCCCAACGTAAATTCGGCAACGTCCACGCCAGCGAAGAAATAGAAACGCTCATCTTGGGCTATGGTGACCGAAAAACTGGGCTGTTTTGGGCGCAACAGCCTTCTTTAACAGGCGAAAAAATGATCGAACGCATCGGTTTTTGCACCTTTGAAAAGGATCAAAAACGTGCACCTAAAGCCAGCTTTACTGCCGAGCGTCATGTGTGGCTGACGCGCCTGAACAATGTACGAATTACGGTGGATGGCAAGACACGATCGTTAAATGATGCAGAACATAAACTTTGCGTTTTATTACCCTATGAATCGGGCGATAAGTTCACCTACAAAAACTTACGGACTGCGCTAGTAAAAGCTGGGCTGGACAGTAGTTTCAAATTCACAGGCTTTTCTTATCCCAGTGCAAAGCAGGTCGAGGAGAAAAAGGCTAAAAATCCAGAAGATCAAATCATGGTCAAGCTTTCAGCTTGGCACGAACTCAGGCACACATTCAGACACGCTGACCTTGAAGCTGCATGGCAACAGATAGCAGTGAAAGCGCTTGACGGTGACCCTCACTTTCTCGATGAAATTGCTTGGGTGCTTAGCGTCTACAAGGAAGACGATGAAGTTAAAGTCGAGCTGGGAAAACTCAATTTGCCTGGTTCAGATATGACTGTTGATGCGCTACTGGCTGTTCGGTTTGATAAGTTCCACGCTCTATCGCTCAAGGCACTGCGTGGCATAGTGCCACACATGCAAAAGGGCATGCGCTACGACGAAGCTTGCAGCGCTGCGGGTTACCACCACAGCCAGTTGTATGTCGCAGGTAAAGGCACAAGTAAAACATTGCCGCCGCTCTACTCAGACCGCGATAAATCAGGGCGCATGATTTTTAATGAAGATCTGGATGTTCCACGCAACCCCGTAGTGCTACGCGCCATCAACCAAGCGCGCAAAGTACTCAACGCCTTGGTGAAAACCTACGGTTCACCCACGCGCGTGCATATCGAGCTGGCGCGCGACCTGTCGCGACCGTTTGACGAGCGGCGCGACATCAAGAAAGAACAGGACGAGTTTCGAGATCGCAATGAAAAGGATAAATCTGAGTTTGCTAATCACTTCAACATTATGGGCAATCCACGCGGCGGAGATTTTGAGAAATGGCGGTTTTATCGTGAGCAGCAAGGTAAATGCGCCTACTCTTTGGAACCAATAGATTTGCATCGCTTACTAGAGAAAGGGTATGTCGAGGTTGACCATGCCCTTCCGTACTCACGCAGCTTTGATGACAGCAAAAATAACAAGGTGCTGGTATTAACCAGAGAGAACCGCAACAAAGGCAACCTCACACCTTATGAGTATTTAGACGGCGTCAACGATAGCCCACGCTGGCGCGAGTTTGTAGCGTTTGTAGAAACCACCAAAGCTTGGCGACAAGCCAAGCGAAGCCGACTGCTACGCAAAGACTTTGGCCAAGAAGAAGCAAGTGGCTTTAGAGACCGTAACTTGAACGACACCCGCTACATCGCCAAGTTCTTTAAAAACTATGTAGAAAAGTATTTGCAGCTGGCTGATGGCAGCGACAGCCAACGCTGCGTGGTGCTTAGCGGTCAGCTCACTGCATTTTTGCGCATGCGATGGGGTTTACTCAAAGTGCGCGACGAGAGCGACCGACACCACGCCTTAGACGCAGTAGTGATTGCTGCATGTAGTCATGGCATGGTCAAACGGTTATCTGACTATTCAAGGCGCAAAGAGCTAGAGCAAGTGCGCGAAGGTTTTGTGGACTTGGAAACTGGAGAAATCGTTAATCCAGCAGCTTTTGCAAAGCTAGAGGCACATTTCCCTGCGCCGTGGGAGCACTTTAGGGATGAACTGCAAGCAAGGCTCAAGATTGATGATCCTGCTATCTTGCGTACAGAAATGCAACGATTAGGGAGTTATTCAGACGATGCGATTCAAGCCCTCAAACCGCTGTTCGTATCGCGTGCACCGCAACGGCGCAATAGTGGCGCTGTACACAAAGAAACCATTTACGCGCAGCCGGAGCGGTTAAAGGCACAAGGTGGCGTGACTCAGAAGATCAACGTCGCCAACTTAACTCTGAAGGACATGGATAAGCTGGTGGAACCCCACCGCAATGAAAAACTTTACGCCACGATTCGCAAATGGGTAGAAAGCCGTGATGCGAACGAAAAGCGCGCCAAAGAAATAGAACAAGGTGCGGGTAGAGGCAAAGAAAAACGTGCTTTGACCACGGCAGAAAAAATAGAAATTGAAGGATTACGAGAGTTGCCGCGTAAACCTACGAACGATGGCACGCCGGGGCCTATCGTGCGTAGTGTGACGATGGATATTGATAAGTTGTCCGGTATTCCAATTCGTGGTGGTATTGCTAAAAACGATACGATGCTGCGCGTGGACATTTTTACGAAAGCAGGGAAATTTCACGTAATTCCTGTTTACGTACATCACAAAGTCAATGGTCTACCTAGTCAAGCAATTATTGCAAACAAGTACGAAGCAGAATGGACTTTGATCGATAACAGTTTCATATTTATTTTTTCGTTGCACCCGAATGATTTAGTTGTTGTAGCTCAGAAAAGCAAGTCGCCCATACAAGGGTATTACGCTGGTTGTGATCGATCCACAGGCAACTTATCGTTTTGGGCACATGACAGAAACGAAGCTGCTGGTAAGGACGGGCTTATACGTAGTGTGGGAGTAAAAACAGCACTTTCTTTTGAAAAGTTTGACGTAGACGTTTTAGGTAATGTCTACCCCGTTAAACCTGAAATACGCTGTGGTCTGGCGTAGCGTCATCATCAGCCAACCCGCCAAACTCAAACGCGAGAACTTCGCGTTGTTGGTGGAGCAAGAGCAGTCTGCGCGCGTGCCGTTTGAAGACATTGCGGTCATTGTGCTGAACAACCGTGAAATTACACTAACTCACCCCGTCCTGTCCGCCTGCGCTGAATATGGCATTGGCCTGTTTGCTACGGGGGATAACCATCAACCAAGCGGCGTATTCCTGCCCTTTCAAAGTCATAGCCGCGCTACGCGCATGCTGCGCCTACAGCTTGCCCTTGACAAGCCCACAGGCAAGCGCGCGTGGACGGCTATTGTGCAAGCCAAGATCAATAACCAAGCCTTGTGCATGAAGATACTCAACGCAGGCGACCACGAGCGGCTAGAGTCTATGTCGCGCCGCGTGAAGTCTGGCGACACTGGCAATATGGAGGCGCAGGCTGCGGCGTATTATTTTCCGCAAGTCATGGGGCGTAGCTTTCACCGCAGCCAAGAAGTGTGGGCCAACGCCGCACTTGACTATGGCTACGCAGTGATGCGCGGAGCTTGCGCGCGGGCGCTGGTGGCGCACGGTATGTTGCCCACACTGGGGCTGTTTCATAGCAGTGAGCAAAATGCTTTTAACTTGGCCGATGACTTGATTGAGCCTTACCGCGCCGTAGTCGACTTGCATGTGGCGACGAATAGTAAAACGGATGAGTCTGTTGACCTTAGCCCAGCGGACAAAGTGGCGCTGGTGGCCTTGCTCAATATTGACGTCGCCATGCCACGCGGCGTGATGAGTGTGCTGTCATCCATTGAACAGGCGGCAGAATCTTTAGCGCGCCTATATGACGGTGGCAGCGAGCTGATATTAGAGATGCCCAAGCTGATTGGCTTGAACGCGCACAGGTACGAGATGTAGCTGCACAAAGCACTATGAGCCAGAATACGAGGCGTTTCATGCGAATGATGGTCTTATTTGATCTGCCCACGTTGACCAAAACCGATAAACGCGCCTACACGCTGTTTCGCCGCTTTCTGCTCAACGACGGCTACGACATGATTCAGTTTTCAATTTATGGCCGCATTCTCAACGGCAACGATGCCGAAGAAAAACATATGAAAAGACTTGTTGCTAATTTACCACCCGAGGGGTCAATTCGCGTTTTAACAGTCACTGAAAAGCAATATGCCAGCATGAAACTGCTGGTGGGGCTGCCACTTTTTCAAGAAAAACAGGTCAATGCCAGCCAAATTGTGCTGTTTTAAACCCATTTTTTCAAAACGAAAACCCGCGCCAAGCCAAGCCTGGCGCGGGTTTCACGGGAGTCGAGTGTAGCAATCCGGGGTGAGATAGGGAGCTACAACGAAGTTAGACCGAGACTAACACACACGGCTAGTGTAGCAATCCGGGGTGAGATAGGGAGCTAAGGCATTGACAGGGAGAGCACGCTGCGCGTACTCGCCCTGCCAAGGCCCGCGCTACCGCGCTGGTCTATCAGGATAAATACTATTAATTCCATAGCTGCTTGAGCAGGATTTACTTGGGTTATCGGCCTATTTCTGTATAAATATCAAGGCTGCAGCAGCAGACCGGCAGGTATAGGCTCATCGCGTGAGCTCAAAAGACGATTTTTAAGTACGCGCACCTTTATGTTCAAAGGTTTCAGAACCTGCGCGCCGCCAAAGAGCCTGACTTGCAGCCGCTATGGCGAGTGCGATAACGATCAAACCTGCCGCGACAGAAAAAGTCAGCCGCATTCCGGCAACTGTGGCCTGCGGCTGCGCAGTCAAAGCACTGGTCGTTGCCGCGCCCAATGCGAACACTGCACCCATCAGTGATGCGCCCGTAATCAGCCCGAGATTGCGCAACAGGTTAAGCAGGCCAGATATGACACCCCGCTGGTCCGGCAGGATATGCGCCATAACCGCCGTGTTGTTGGCCGCTTGGAACAGCGCATAGCCAGCAGTGATAAGCACCAGCGGTGCGATGTAACCTGGTACACCCAGTGCAGTCGGAAGTACTGGCAATATGACTGAGCCAAGCAGCATCGCAACTAGCCCAAAGACGATCATTCGAGATGTACCAAACCTGTCTACAAGACGCCCGGCAGGCGCACCTGCCAGTGCAGCAACCACAGGCCCGGATGACATGACGAGTCCCACGCCAGCTGCGTCTAGCGCAAGCGCGCCTGCCAGATAGAAGGGCCCCACCACCAGCGTTGTCATCACCACGGTGGTGACAAGGGCACTCATGGCGAAGCCTGCGCTTAAGGGCAGATTTCGAAATGTGTCCAATCGAACCAGTGGAGACACTGCTTTGGACTCGGCAACCAAAAACAGGCCAGCCCCAATAAGCGCAACCAACAACAAAGCCATGTTGAGCGCACCAAAACTACGCGCCCTATCGTCATGGCAAGTGCATAAGCAGCCAGTGTCAGACACAGCAATAGTGTGCCCATCACATCAAAGCTGACCCGCTCTGCCCTCGGCTCTTTGCGGTCACGGGGCAAATAGTGGTAGGCGAGAAGAAAAGTCAGGATGCCCAGCGGTATATTGATGAGGAACAGGGCTGGCCAACCAAACCTGGCGATCAAAACACCCCCTAGCGTAGGGCCCAGTGCAGTACCCACCGCAGACATCGTTCCTAGCAGTCCCATGGCGCTGCCGGTTTTTGCTTTTGGAACCGCCTCACAAACCATCGCCATGGTAAGAACCATCATTATGGCCGCGCCTAGCCCTTGCACTGCTCGGGCAGCAATTAGCAGCCACAGCGTGGGGGCGACAGCGCATAAAACCGAGGCCACTGTAAACAAAAATATCCCGGCCAACATCAGCCGTCGGCGACCCATGATGTCCCCCAGCCGCCCGGCGCTAACGATCAGGGTGGTGATAGCCAGCAGATAGGCGAGAACCACCCACTGCATTTGCCGGAAAGAGGCATTGAATGCCTGTACGAGCGTTGGCAAGCCTACGTTGGCAATGCTGGTGCCTAGCGACGACATCAACATGGAAAGCGAGAGGCTGGCAAGTGCCCAATGGGTGGACGGTGGCAGTTGCGTATTTGCGGTGTGTGTGATCATGGTGGCTACGTCCTTTTAGGAGGTTGCCAGCTCCCAAAATGGAGCCGATGTGCAAGCGTAGGTCTTTGCCAGACATGGCGGAAGGCGCGCCATTTGCACTGCATTTATGCGCTTGACGCTACACCTCGCGCCAAACTGCGCTATGGTTGATCTATGGCCATGCCCGATCTCAACCTGCTAATCACCCTGGATGTGCTGCTGGCTGAAGGCAACGTAACGTGAGCAGCACAAAGGTTGGGTCTTAGCCCGTCGGCAATGAGTCGGTCGCTGGCAAGATTGCGCGAGACAACGGGCGATCCGTTGTTGGTAAGAGCCGGACGCGGTCTCGTGCCAACGCCGCGTGCGCTTGAACTGCGCGAAAAGGTTAGCCAGCTTGTGCAGGATGCCCAGGCGGTGCTACGGCCTGAGAATGCGCCTGACCTCAAGCAGCTAGTGCGCACGTTTACGCTGCGAACCAGCGAGGGTTTTGCAGAAAATTTTGGCCCAAACCTTATTGCCCGTATTGGCCTAGAAGCGCCAGGCGTACTGCTTCGCTTTGTTCAAAAGCTAGCCAAAGACAGTGCCCAGTTGCGCGCGGGAACTATTGATTTAGAGACTGGCGTTGTCGCAGCCACGATGGGGCCGGAGGTTCGCGCGCAGGCGTTGTTTCGAGACCGCTTCGTAGGCGTCGTGCGACTGGCTCACCCTCTGTGTCACAGTGAGATTACGCCCACCCGGTATGCCGATGATAGACACATCGGCATCACCCGGCAGGGTCTTGAAATGGGGCCGATTGATGAAGCTTTGAGTTTGATGGAGTTGCAGCGAGACATTGCAGCCATCGTCGCAGGATTTTCAACAGCAGTGGCCATGGCTAGGGCCTGTGACCTTATTGCAAGCGTGCCCGAGCGCCACACCGGCAATCTGCGCGCCGGTATGCATACATTCCCTCTCCCGTTTACAACGCCTGAATTCACAGTGTCGTTGCTGTGGCACCCAAGGTTTCATGCCGATCCAGCGCATCGGTGGCTTCGCAGTTTGGTTATCCAGGCCTGTTCGGCAACGAAATGAACAGAGCCCGTCGCAGCGCATCAGAACCACGATAGCGTTAAAAAGTACCTGTAAATAGTACGAACGTTCGATAAAAGTAACTCCAAAACACTCTATGCTTGAAAGTGCGCTTTGTATGTAGCGTGTAACTCAAACATTGAAAAAGGAGAATCAAAAAAATGTTGCATTTATCTAAAATTATTACTTGGGCTGCGGCCGTAGCCACTGTCAGCGTGGCGCTGATTTCTTGTGGCGGTGGCGGCGGTGGCGGTACGGCTGCAGGGCCTGCTGCACCCACAGGCCCCGCCTATGTTAGCGGCAAGTTGCAAGCCAGCGACGGCTCAGGCTTGGCAGGCGCAGCGGTATCGGCTGCAGGGCAAACCGCAGTCACCGGCAGCGATGGCAGCTACAAATTTGAGGCTGTAGGCGACACCGCAGTAGTTTTGGTTAAGAAAACCGGCTATACAACCACGGCTAAAGAAGTTCCATTGCAAAAAGGCGTTACTACGCAATTAGATATCAAGCTGTTTGCCGACCAAGTGAGCACCACTTTTAGCGCCAGCGCGCCAGCCGACATTACTGTCAGCGGTGCTAACGTCAAAATACCGGCCAATGCGATGCAAACCGCCAGCGGCGCGGCCTACAACGGCATCGTCAGCGTGGGTGCCAGCTACTACAGCCCCGACACCGTGCAAGGCGCCCAAGCTTTTGCTGGGCCTTACACGGGCAGCGACAATGGCGCGCAGTCGCCTATTATTTCGATGGGGTTTGTAGAGGTGAAATTAAGCGACGCCGCGGGCAACCCACTGCAGCTAAAGCCTGGCTCGACCGCTACGCTTACCTTTCCTACCAGCAGCAACACGGGCACCGCTACCTCAGTGCCGCTGTGGTTTTATGACGAGGCTGCTTTGGTGTGGAAGCGCGAAGGCGATACCACGCGCCAAACCGACGGCAGCTTTCAGGGCACGGTGAAGCACTTTACGCTGTGGAATGCGGATTTTCAGGGTTTGACTGCCACCATCAAAGGGTGCTTTCGTGATGCAGCCGGGCAACCAGTTGCTAACGTAGGCTTTATCGGGTTGCGCGGCACGGGGTGGAGCCAGCTTTTCAGTGGCAACAGCCCCGACGGCGACTTTGAAATCTCGCGGGTACCTGCCGGCATGCCTTTGGAGCTGTTCTCTGCCGTAGCACCAGCGTCTTTTGCCAGCGTGGCGATACCGGCTTTGGCACCGGGCGAAGTGCGCCAATTACCATGCACTCAGGCTATCGCAGCCACGTCTAACGTGATTGTGGCACCGAGCACTCCGTTTGGCGTCACCACCACGGTGCCAGGTACAGGCACAGCTGCCTTCGCAGGCAGCTATTCGGGTACTTACACTGGCGTTGAAAACGGCACATTTAGCGTCGTTGTCTCCGCTGCGGGTTTTGTAAGTGGCACAAACTACTCAATAACCTACCAACGGACCTTCCTCGTTTCAGGTCAAGTCTCGGCTGACGGTGCGCTTTCTCTCACTGCGGCAGCAGGTACCGCTGGCTCTGGTCAATTTAAAGGAACCATCAGCCCAGCTGGCGCTGTTAATGGCACCTGGAACTACACGGGAACCACGCAGGGCGGCACCTTCACCGGGCAGCGCAACTAGCCGCGCACTACCGTTTGCCCCAAGCCCTTCAAGCGAATAGCTTGAAGGGCTTTTTTATGGCTGCACCGTTCAGTTCAAGCTGCTTAAACACAAACACGTCACTCCAACGCTCGGCCTAATCAAATATCTCATTCAACCAAGATTTTTTGCGCTGTGTGCCGTAGCCACCGCGTTGGTCTGAATCGGCAAAATCTGGGCGGTAGTTGGGGCGGCTGTGGGCGGTGGGGCCAGAGTGCGCACTATGCTGCGTGCGGGCTTGCGGCATGGCCGCTACAGCGCGGTCCATCAGCTTGTCTAGCTCGCCGCGGTCTAGCCACACGCCTCGGCATTGTTGGCAGTAGTCAATCTCTACGCCTTGGCGCTCAGTGATGGTTAAAACAGAGTCAGTGCACGTTGGGCATTTCATAGATATTTCCTTGGGTGAAAAGTGTAAAAATTAATCGTCGTCACGCCGGGTGGTGTGATCGCCAGCACGGCTGGTTTGAGATGCGTGTGCAGCAGAATGTTCAACAGGATGTGTGCCAAGCTGTGCCGTCTTGTCAAATTCGCGTTTAAGGCGGTGCTCTAAAGCGTGCTCGGTATTGCGGCTGCGCCGCCGCGTGCGGGACAGTACGCGCAGGCGGGCAAGCGCTACGTCGCGCAGCTTAGCGCCTTCGGGGTCGCGGGATTCAAAATTGACTTGCATCGCACTGCTCCTTTTAAAAGTCCATTGAAGATGAGAGAACGCCGAAGAATAGCGCCCATAAAGGTTCTGAAAAAGCAGAGAATTGCGAATGGTTGGTTCTGTAAAAGCTGACTATTAACCACCCACGCAAGGAGCACCCCACATGAGCCTAGATTTCAGTTACCGGCATCTGTACTATTTTTGGGTAGTGGCCAAAGAAGGCGGCATGGCGCGCGCTGCCGACCGCTTGGGCATGGCCGTGCAAACGGTCAGCACGCAGGTGCGCGAACTAGAGCGTGCGCTGGGGCATTCGCTGCTAAAACCCGCCGGGCGCAGCCTGGTGCTAACGGCAGCGGGCACCGCCGCCCTGCGCCAAGCCGAGCAGATTTTTCAGCTAGGCGAGCAGCTGCCCCAGGTGCTGACAGACACCGTAGCCGCGCCCAGCTTACGGCTTACCGTGGGTATATCAGAAGGGCTGCCCAAGCTGGCGGTGCGGCAGCTGATGCAGCCTGTCATGCAAACACCCAACCTGCGCCTGCTGTGCCGAGAAAACGGCTTTGAAGATTTGCTGGGCGACCTGGCCTTGCACCGGCTAGACGTAGTACTGGCCGACCGCGCAGCGCCTGCCAACCCCAACCTTAAGGTGTACAGCCATGCACTGGGCACGTCTCAGCTGGCGTGGTACGCCCCGGCGGCGCTGCACGCAACGGCTGTGCAAGGCTTTCCGCAGTCGCTTGCAGGCGTGCCGGTGCTGCTGCCCACCACCCAAGCCGCCGTGCGTATGCGCCTAGACCAGTGGTTTGAACGGCTGGGCATTAAGCCGCTAGTGGTAGGCGAATTTGAAGACAGCGCCCTGCTAAAAACCTTTGGCGCAGCAGACATGGGCGTGTTTCCGGCAGCGCACACCGTGCATGACGAACTGATAGCCCGCTACGCCGTGCAACGCATAGGGCCGTGCGACGGCGTAGAAGAGCACTACTACGCTATAGCGGCGCATAAGAAAGTGTTGCACCCGCTGGTACAAAAGCTGCTGCCTGCGAAGCAAGGGGTGTAATGGCCACTGCTCTACCGATTAATTTTTAATGTGTTTTAGGCGTTATAGGCCGTAGAAACTGCTCAAGCAGCTATTTAATTGATAGTAAACAACTGTGCCACAGGTAAACCATGTACAGCGTTTTGCAGATAGGTTGTACCCTATGCGTTGTTACAAGACCTGCGCAATGAACACATCTACATCTACCCACGCACCTATCGCTGCCCCTACGCATGCCGACTACGACACCGCCCTAACTGTGCTGAGTCAACACAAACAAGCGTGGGCCGACACCACTGTGGCCCAGCGCATTGCGTTGTTGGCCGAGATTAAAGAATGCCTGATGCCGATAGCGCAGGCTTGGGCCGAAGAAGCTGCGCGCCAAAAAGGCCTAGACCCCGCGCACAGCCTAGCCGGTGAAGAATGGGTGTCTGGCCCCTACGCGGTGATGGCGTACTGCAACGCGATGATGCAAACCCTGTCCCAAGTGCAAGGTAGCAAACACCTGGCCAGCGTGCCGGTGCGCCAGCTGGCCAACGGCCAAGTAGCGGCCCGCGTGCTGCCCCACACCATTTGGGACTATTTGCTGCTAAGCGGCGTGAGCGCCGAGGTGTGGATGCAGCCCGGCGTTACCCGTGCTAATCTGGCGCAGCACACAGGCGGCGCTTACACACCCGGCCATGCGCCACTTCCGAAGGTTAATTTGGTACTGGGCGCTGGCAACATTGCGTCGATTGCGCCGCTAGACTGCTTGCACAAATTGTTTACCGAAAACGAGCTGCCACTGCTGAAGATGAACCCGATTAACGCGTATTTAAAAGAGTTTTTAGATGTTGCGTTAAAGCCGCTGATCGACTGCGGCTTTTTACGCATCATGCGCGGCGACGTGGCTGCGGGCCAGTACCTGTGCAACCACCCGCTGGTAGAGACAATTCACATCACCGGGTCAGGCGCGGCGCACGACAGCATTGTGTGGGGCAGCGGCAGCCAAGCCCTAGACAACAAAAAGAACAACACCCCGCAAAACACCCGGCCTATCACGTCAGAGTTAGGCGGCGTGGGGCCCACCATTGTGGTGCCCGGCCCGTGGACTACCGCGGACATTAAGTTTCAGGCCGAGCACATTGCCACGCAAAAGCTGCACAACGCGGGCTTTAACTGCATTGCCTGCCAAGTGCTGATCTTGCCGACCAGCTGGTCGCTAAAAAGCGTGTTGATCAATGCGGTGCAAAAGACGCTGGCCGCATCTACGCCGCGCCCGCTGTACTACCCCGGCGCTGGGGCGCGGCTGGCGCAGTTTCAAATCGAGACAGCTGGCACGTCTGCTACTGCACCCACAACGGCTAACCAGTGCGTGGTGGCGGCGTTTGATGCCGCATCGCACACCCCGTCTACCAAGAGTGCCAAGAATTTTGAAGTATTTGCACCCGCTCTTAGCACCACAGATCTGCCCGGTAGCGACAACGACCCAGAGGCGTTTTTAGTCAAAGCCATAGCCTATGCCAACGAGCAACTGGCGGGCACCCTGGGGGCCAACATTTTGATCCACCCCAGAACCATGCAAGCCATAGGACGCGCACGTTTTGAAAGCATCATCAGCCAACTGCACTATGGCTGCATCGCCATCAACGCGTGGACCGGGCTAGGCTTTTTGGTCGCGCCTGCTACGTGGGGTGCCTTCCCCGGGCACACGCTGGCCGACGTACAAAGCGGCATTGGCGTGGTGCACAACACCATGCTGTTTGACAAACCCGAGCGCACCGTAGTGGAGGCCCCGTTTAAGCCCTTCCCGCGCAATTTGCTCAGCGGATCGTTTGCGCTGCTGCCGCGTCCGCCCTGGTACATCACCAATAGCCGCGCGCATGTGCTGGGCAAGCTGCTCACTGCGTTTCAGTACCGGCCTAGCTTTTTAAAAATTCCGCTCATCTTTATTAACGCATTGCGGGGATAGACGCTGCTCTCTAGCCCGTTAGGCGGTGTTCCCTACGCAAAACTGACAAGTCTGCCCACAATAAGAATTATCAATTTTCAGATAATTTTTATTGCAAGAGGACACACCATGAGCGCACAACAACTCTCCACCGTAGCCTACGACGTTATCGTATCGTCAGGCAACACCGCTAAAAACGTCATCAACGCCTACCGCGCGGGCGGCGAGCGCGTAGCTGGCGTGATAGAGCAGCGCTGGGACACCGCGTTTGCACTGTCACGCAAGCAGCTATCTGCTGAAACTGCTAAAAACGCCACTGCCGCCAAGCATTTGGTAGGCGGCTACTACACCAAGGGTTTGACCGTGACCACCGACAGCGCGAGCGACATCGTGGCCCAATTGGTCAAGGTATTGGGCGGTGGTGTAGAGCGCGCGTTGGCCGGTGCTACGCTGGTGCAAGCTAAAACTGGCATCCACACTATCGACACCCTAGCCCAAGCTTCTATGCCTGGCGTAGTGGCGTTGTCTACCTTGGCGTCACAAGCCGAGCAGCAAACCGCTGCACTCACCCGCAAGATCAAAGGCAACAGCACATTGGCAGTGGCCAAGCGCGCAGCCAAGCGTGTAGCTAAGCACGCTGCTTAAATCTGCAGTGTTAAAACTACAGCATTAAACACACCACGTTAAATTCAACGCATTAAATTTAACGCAATACCCTTAAGAAAGCCTGCTCACGGATTTTTCGTGACAGGCTTTTGTACTTTTAAACGCTATATATTTCGTAGCTTCTTGAGCAGGATTTGCTTGGGTTAGCAGCCTAAACTTCATAAAAATTAGCCTCTAAAACGCTTTTATATACTCAGCGTAACGCTAAGCAACTGCGATGCTACAGCGGAGTTGTCAGCGTCGGTCACCATCAGCAGGTTGACTTGGTGGCCTGTAGCTTCTGCGCTGATGCCTTCTACCTTGGGCGCACCGTACAGGCGGTGCAGTTGCAGCACTTTACCCTGCGGGTTAAGCACTGCGATAGCGCTGGCAATGCACGGGCCGTCTTGCACGCTGTCGGGCGTGTCTTCTGCCACAGCGCTTAGCAGCCAACGCCCGCCTGGCAGCGCGCAAGCATCGGTAGGCGTGAAGGGAACGCCTTCGATATCGCCTAAGTCGATGGGAGTGATGCGGCTGGGTGGTGGCGGGGTGTTTTCCTCGTCCAGTATCCAAGCTTGTATTTGCGGCAGATGCAGTTGAATGCAGGCACTGTGGGGGTTACCTTGGTTGCCGCGCTGTACCAGGTGCAGCACATCGCCATCCACAAAGCAGCCTTCAATATTCAGGTCGGCAAACTCGGTGTGTAGCGGCGCGTACAAGCTGCGCAGGTCTAGCCGCTGCGTGACCAGGTCATCGCCCTTGCCCAGCTTGCCTAGGCTGTTAAAAGCCATCAGCACGCCTGTGTGGCGCACATCTGTAGAGCCCGAGCCCAACGCCAGCAGGGCACCGTGCGGGTAGCGCGCTGTGGCAGGCAGCTGGCACAGGCTTTCTAAATCGGGCTTGGCAGCTTTACGCAATTGGGGGTCGGTAGGTAGGTCGCCAGCAAACATGCGGCGCAGTTTGACGGGGTCGTTGCCCACCAGTTTGAATTTGCCCAAATGATGCTCGTCATCGGCCACTACATAGCAGCGGGCATAGGCGCGCACCAAGCCGCTGGCCGCGCTTAAGTGCGGCTGCCCGCGGGGGTGCGCAGCAGAGTCCACCGTCAGGGTGCGCAGCAGCTGGGGTTTAAGCATGGAACTTGGGGTTGGGTTTGACGTGTGCGGGTTCAACGTGTGCGCCTACGCCGCCAAGCGCGCATTTTGCGGAAACATAGCGGCGCGGGCTGCGTCGTCCATCTCGGTTTTAAAGGCGTGCTTGGCTTTTAACGCTTCAACGCGCTGCGCAGCGGGGCGCGCGTTGATCTCGTCAAGCAGTCGTTTAACGTGCGGCAGTTTGTCCCACGCGTCATTGCCCAGTATGAAGGGCACCACGCGCGCCCAGCCCCACACCGCCATGTCCACCACGGTGTAGGTGTCGCCCAGCATGTACTTGTTTTTAGCCAGCTGGTCGTTAACGATATTCCAGTGGCGCCATGCCTCAAAGTCGTAGCGGTTCACCGCGTAGTCTTTAGGCTCGGGTGCGAAGTGTTTAAAGTGCACGCACTGGCCGCTGTAGGGGCCAATGCCGGTGGCCACAAACATCATCCACGACAGCATGTGGCCGCGCGCAGCAGGCGTGTTGAAAGGCAAAAATTGCTCCGTTTTTTCAGCCAAATACATCAGCATAGCGGTGCTGTCAAAGATGGTGACCTCGCCATCGGTCATGGCGGGCGTTTTAGCGTTGGGGTTAATCGCCTTGAAGGCGTTGCTGTGCTGGTCACCCTTGCGCGTATCAATGGGCACCATCTCGTACGGGGTGGCAGTTTCCTCTAGGTACAACGCTACTTTGGCAGGGTTAGGCGAAGGGTGGTAGTAAAACTTGATCATGGTTGCCTTTCATGCAGCGTGTTTTTAGCTGCGCGTTTTTAACAGCGCTATGTGAACATACGATAACTTTACAGCTCGGTTGAGATTGTGACGCGTTTATCTTCGAGCCGCATGACAACCGTTCCACAAACCTGCCTGCCAGCGTGTAAGAAAGCGTGTACACAAGCGACCGATGCACTATGCAAAGCTTGAATTATTTTTTACACCCTTGGTCACGCTACACAGCAAAACTAGCCCTAATGAGCTTGCTGTTGTGCAGCCATGGCGCATCTGCTATGGGGCTGATGATTGAGCCCGCGCAAGCTGACTGCAGTGCACCGCCTGCAGCCCTTGCCATTACCCCTGCCTTCACAACGCTGCGCATTGACAAAAGCGTGGCAGCACAAGGCAGCAAAGACATTGCATGGGCTTGGCTGGGCACGCCCACATCACGCTACCCGCACAGGTCGCTGGGCTCGCCCGTACACGCAGCTAGCTTGCATGTTAAAACAGCCAGCGGCCAAGATGTGGTGTACACCCTGCCCTTTCACCGCGTGTTTGAAGACCTGATAGTTCGGCTGCACGACCTAAACGGCGATGGCCGCGACGAGATGATTGTGGTTGAAAGCGATGCGCTGCGTGGGTCCGCTATTGTCGTTTTGGGTTTGCGGCTGCTCCCAGCCAAGCGGGGGCTTAAAGCAAGCACTGCCATCGTTGAGCTGGCCCGCAGCGCCCACACTGGTGGCACGTTTTACTGGCTTAACCCGGTGGGTGTAGCAGATTTTGATGGTGACGGCAAGCTGGACATTGCCAGCGTGACCACGCCCCATGTAGGCGGTGTACTTACGCTGTACCACTACAGCCCGCCCAAGCTAGAGCCTTTTGCCAAGGCCATGGACACATCGAACCACCGCATGGGCGACCCGGAACAAAATTTGGCGGTCATCGTAGACCTGCCGGGCAAACGCCCCACCGTCATCTTGCCCGACATGAGCCTGAAAGCTTTGCACGCGCTGCGCTGGCAAGCGTCTGAAATAGTGTCTGAAAAAGGATTAACAGGCCAGTGGAAAGAACTGGCCGATGTGATGGCACTGCCCGCCCGCGTGCAGCGCATGACGTCAGTGCCCGGTGGTGCCTGTGTGCTGCTGACCGACAATACTTGGCGGCGGGTGATGCTAGCGCAATAAGGCTTAGCCTGCGCTAATTAGCTTTAGCGGTTGTCAAACGGTTTAGGTGGCTTAGGTATTTGCTTGAAGCGAATTTTGCGGTCTAGCTCTATCGCGTCTTTTTTAACTTGCCGCGTTGCGTCTTGCACTTTGCCGGCAGCCAGCCACACGGCAAATTCTTTGGGTGTTTCTAGCGTAATGTTGCCCATCACCGCTGCGCGAAAGTCATAGATCAGCGCCTCAGAGGCTTTTTGCATGTCAAACTTTTTGCCAGCCTGCGCGCCACGCTTTAGACCCACAGCATGCAGCAGCTGCTCGTCGGTCATGCTGGCGACATCAGCTAGTTTGTACCGCGCCTGAACCTGGGCAGCATAGTTAGCCTGCAGATACGCGGCCAGTTCAATAGCTACCTCTTGCTCGTCAAAAGCGTTGCGGCCTATCGCGCCGCTGGCTGCCAAGTTGTAGCCGCTTTGCGGCACGATAATGCGGGGCCACAGCACGCCGGGTGTGTCGTACAAATAAAAATCGTCAGCCAGCGTAATGCGCTGCTCTAGCTTGGTAATGCCTGCTTCGTCGCCAGTTTTAGCGTGCTTTTTGCCAGTTAAGGTGTTGATCAAGGTCGATTTGCCTACGTTAGGTATGCCGCAAATCAGCACGCGCATGGGCTTGACCATACCGCCGCGTGATGGGGCCAGCTGATGGCAGGCTTTGATGATTTCTTTGGCGGGTGCTTTCATGCTGGCGTCTAGCCCGATAGCGCGTGTGTTGCCTAAAGTGTTGTAGTGGGCCAGCCATTGCGCGGTGCGCGCAGGGTCAGCCAAGTCTTGTTTGTTCAGCACTTTAAGCGCGGGTTTGCCGGCCGTCAGCTCGGCAATCATCGGGCTGGCGCTAGAACCTGGCAGGCGCGCATCTAGCAGCTCGATCACCACGTCGATTGTTTTAATACGGTCACTAATGGCCTTTTGCGTTGCGCGCATGTGTCCGGGGAACCACTGAATCGCCATATTATTGATATCCTCTATCGTTGCCTGTATTGTCGCCTGCGTTGCGCAGCGGGTGGCATGTCATCGTCTAAACTATATGGTTAATTTTTAAAAGGCGCGCCATGATCACTTTATGCGGATTTCCATTTTCTAACTACTACAACAAAGTCAAAATTGCACTTCTGGAAAAAAACATCCCGTTTACCGAAGAACTGGTTGATCTTAAAAACCTTACCCCCGCCAACCTAGCCGAATCGCCGATGGGCAAAGTCCCCTATTTGCGCACGCCACAAGGCAGCCTGTCTGAGAGCCAGGCTATCATGGAATATATCGACACCGCCCACCCTAGCCCAGCCTTGCTACCTACTGACACATACGCTGCTGGCAAGGTGCGCGAACTAAGCATCTACATCGATTTGCATCTGGAGCTGGTAGCCCGCGAGCTGTATGGCCAAGCGTTTTTTGGTGGAACCATCAGCGATTCGACCAAAGAGCGGGTGCACAAACAATTAACCAAAAATATTAGCGCATTTAAAAAGCTGGCTAAATTCGCCCCCTTTATTGCAGGCGACACCTTTACCCAAGCCGACTGCAGCGCCTACGTCAACCTGCCCGCGGTAGGCATGGCTGCTAAGGCCATTTACGGCGAAGATTTATTGATAGCGGCTGGCGTGGACTACAAGCCTTACCTCAAAATGATAAGCGAGCGCCCTAGTGCGCAAAAAACTGACGCTGACCGCAAAGCGTACATGCGCAAGTCTTGACCGTTGCCGCTAGGCCATTAAAAAAAGCGCGGCTGTGACCGCGCTTTTTTGTGAACGTTTAATTTTGCGCGAGCATTTAACGGCGCGGTGTTATTTAACGGCGTAGAAGCGCTTAACGGCGAGGATCTAATTAACGGCGCGGTGCAGGGCCCGCACGGCCTGCAATGTGGCGGAACATAATGCGGCCCTTGCTCAGGTCGTATGGTGACAGTTCTACCGTCACGTTGTCGCCCGCAATAATGCGGATGTGGTTTTTGCGCATTTTGCCGCCGGTGTAGGCGATGATTTCATGGCCGTTCTCTAGCGTTACGCGAAAGCGTGAATCAGGCAGCACTTCAGCTACCAAGCCTTGCATTTCAATCAGATCTTCT
>JAYSWJ010000251.1:0-7994 GCA_043718065.1 Polaromonas sp. | reverse complement strand
CGAATTAATCCTTAACCAAACCAACCACCCAACCGGAGAACACAAATGAAAGTTTTTTACGACAAAGATTGCGACCTCAGCCTGATCAAAGGCAAAACCGTGTCCATCATTGGCTACGGCAGCCAAGGCCACGCCCATGCGCAAAACTTAAACGACAGCGGCGTGAACGTGCTGGTAGGGTTGCGTAAAGGTGGCGCTAGCTGGGACAAGGTAGCCAAAGCTGGCCTAAAGGTTGCTGAGGTTAATGAGGCAGTGAAAGCCGCCGATGTCGTGATGATTTTGTTGCCCGACGAGAACATTGCCGCTGTGTACAAAGAAATTGAGCCGCACCTGAAAAAAGGCGCGTCGCTGGCTTTCGCCCACGGTTTTAACGTGCATTACAACCAAGTCGTGCCCCGCGCTGACCTGGACGTATGGATGGTAGCCCCCAAGGCCCCCGGCCACACAGTGCGCAACACCTACACCCAAGGCGGCGGCGTGCCCCACCTGGTAGCAGTGCACCAAGACCAAAGCGGCAAGGCGCGCGATTTGGCACTGAGCTACGCCATGGCCAACGGTGGTGGCAAGGCTGGCATCATTGAAACCAACTTCAAAGAAGAAACCGAAACCGATCTGTTCGGCGAGCAAGCCGTGCTATGCGGCGGTGCAGTTGAACTCATCAAAATGGGCTACGAAACCTTGGTCGAAGCTGGCTACGCACCTGAAATGGCCTATTTTGAATGCTTGCACGAGCTCAAATTGATCGTTGACTTGATCTACGAAGGCGGCATCGCCAACATGAACTACTCGATCTCTAACAACGCAGAGTATGGCGAATACGTGACTGGCCCAGAGGTTATCAACGAGCAATCGCGCGTAGCGATGCGCAATGCTTTAAAGCGTATCCAGTCTGGCGAATACGCCAAAATGTTTATCTCTGAAGGCCGTACCAACTACCCAAGCATGACAGCCCGCCGCCGCTTAACCGCGGAGCACCAGATTGAAACCGTAGGTGCCCAACTGCGCGCCATGATGCCTTGGATAGCTAAAAACAAGCTGGTCGACCAAACCCGCAACTAATGTGCCACGCCAATTGACAACAAAGCAGCACTGCTAAGCGGCGCTTTATCCTACAAAAACCGCCACAGCGCACGTTGTGGCGGTTTTGTCTTTTGTGCGCTGGTGCACTACACTCTGGCTATGCATGATGGACACGAAACCTCTCCCACACCTTTGCAGTTAGCCAAGCCGCGCAAAAAAGGTATTTACATCCTCCCTAACCTGTTCACACTGGGCGGTTTATTCGGCGGGTTCTATGCCGTGGTGATGGCGATGAATGGCCGATTCAGTGAAGCCGCTATTGGTGTATTTTGCGCCATGGTGCTAGACAGCCTAGATGGCCGCGTAGCCCGCATGACCAACACGCAAAGCGCCTTTGGTGAACAAATGGACTCGCTGTCTGACATGGTCAGCTTTGGCGCTGCACCCGCACTGATAGCGTATGCGTGGTCGCTTAAAGATTTGGGCCGCTGGGGTTGGATAGCCTCGTTTGTCTACTGTGCGTGTGCCGCCCTGCGGCTGGCGCGTTTTAACGTGAACACCAGCGTGGTGGATAAACGCTATTTTCAAGGCTTGCCCAGCCCCGCTGCCGCCGCGCTAGTGGCTGGCTTTATCTGGTTGATGACCGACCTAGACATCACCGCTGCCAGCGCCAAGTGGGCCATGTTTGCATGTACATTGCTGTCGGGTTTGACGATGGTGACCAATGTGCCGTACTACAGCTTTAAAGATATTAATTTTAAAAAATCAGTGCCTTTTATCGTAGTAGTGGCCATTGCACTGAGTTTTGCCATCATCACCATTCACCCGCCTACTGTGTTGTTCAGTGTGTTTGTAGCCTATGGTTTAAGCGGCTATGTGGTCTATGCCTATCGCAAGTACAAGGGCCAGCAAACCAGTGTGATAGCTACGTCCAAGGACGAACCTGAAGAACGCGGGCTGCACTAGTCTATTGATCTACGGTACAAGCCAGCCGGTGTCATCGCTGATGGCGACGTCTATCTTCTTGATGCAACGCGGAAACACATTTGCAAGCTTTTAAATTTGTGCTATATTTGTTTTCATGAACCGAATTTCGCTAGCTCTATTACTACTACCGCCCGGGCGGAGTCGGTAGCGCACGCGCATACCCCCTCTTAAGGCCCGTTGTTAACACACCGGGCCTTTTTCTTTGCCCATTTATTTTTAACTTTTCGTTTTTTGACTTTCACATCTTTATCTTCAGGACCCGACTATGACCACAGAAGCCACTAGCCCCGAAAAACTCATTATTTTTGACACCACCTTGCGCGACGGCGAGCAGTCGCCCGGTGCGTCGATGACCAAAGATGAGAAGTTGCGCATCGCCCGCCAGTTAGAGCGTTTGAAGGTGGATGTGATTGAAGCGGGTTTCCCGGCCAGCTCCAATGGCGACTTTGAATGCGTGCAGGCCATTGCCAATACGATCAAAGACTCCATTATTTGCGGCTTGTCCCGTGCCAATGACCGTGATATTTCGCGCGCTGGTGAGGCCTTAAAGGGTGCACAGCGGGGGCGTATTCACACCTTCATCGCCACATCGCCCTTGCATATGGCTACCAAATTGCGCATGACCCCAGACCAAGTGTTTGAACAAGCCAAGCAATCGGTGCGCTTTGCCAAAAACTTGGTGGAAGACGTGGAGTTCAGCCCTGAAGACGGCTACCGCAGCGATATGGACTTTTTGTGCCGCGTTTTGGAAGCCGTTATCAAAGAAGGTGCCACCACCTTGAACATTCCCGACACTGTGGGCTACGCCATTCCAGAGCTTTACGGTAACTTTATCAAAACCTTGCGTGAGCGCGTTCCTAACTCTGACAAAGCCATATGGTCCGTGCACTGCCATAACGACTTGGGCATGGCTGTGGCCAACAGCTTGGCGGGCGTAAAAATTGGCGGCGCACGCCAGGTAGAGTGCACCATCAACGGTTTGGGTGAGCGTGCGGGCAATTGCAGCTTGGAAGAAATCGTGATGGCCGTGAAAACGCGCAAAGGTTATTTCAACTTGGTCATGGGTGTTGAGACCACACAGCTTTTACCCGCTAGCCGCATGGTCAGCCAGACAACCGGTTTTGTGGTGCAGCCTAACAAAGCGGTAGTGGGCGCTAACGCTTTTGCACACGCCAGCGGCATTCACCAAGATGGCGTGCTTAAAAACCGCGACACCTACGAAATCATGCGCGCCGAAGACATTGGCTGGACAGCTAACAAAATTGTGCTCGGCAAATTAAGTGGCCGCAACGCCTTCAAACAACGCTTACAAGACCTTGGCGTGGTGATTGAAGCCGAAGCCGACGTGAATTTAGCTTTCGCCAAGTTCAAAGAATTGGCTGATAAAAAGAGTGAGATTTTTGACGAAGATATTTTGGCTTTGGTCAGCGATGAGTCCATCACGCATGACAACGAGCATTACGGTTTTGTTTCTTTGTCCCAACGCAGTGAAACTGGCGAGCGGCCCCAGGCGAGTGTCGTTTTCACGGTGGCGGGAAAAGAAGTCAAAGGTAGTTCGGACGGTAACGGCCCGGTCGACGCATCCCTCAAGGCTATCGAAACGCACGCCAAAAGCGGCGCAGAGATGGTGCTCTATTCTGTGAACGCCATAAGCGGGTCAACAGAGAGCCAAGGGGAAGTGACGGTACGCTTGCAAAGCTCAGGTCGCGTGGTCAACGGTGTCGGGGCTGACCCTGATATCGTTGTCGCGTCTGCCAAGGCCTATATTAGCGCGCTTAACAAGCTGCACAGCAAGGCTGACAGAGTGGCTGCGCAGGGATGAGAGATACCACTACCTTCGCTGACAGCAGGATCGAAGTAAAAATTTCGGCCGCATTGAGTCCACGGCTGGAATCTTTGAAAAGTGTGTAAAAAGCCGCAAAAATGGGCTTGCAATGAATTTGGTTACGTCTTAGCGTTATCATTGGTAAATTGGTATAACTAGGCACCCACTTCATGGCAGACCGTAAAGGCTCTCCGAGCGAAAAAACACTGTATTGCTCCTTCTGCGGCAAAAGCCAGCACGAGGTAAAAAAATTGATTGCGGGGCCGTCAGTTTTTATCTGTGATGAATGCATTGATTTATGCAACGACATCATTCGCGATGAAATTTTGCCTGACACTGAGCGCGAAGCCCGTGGTGACCTGCCGACACCGCTAGAAATTAAAAATAACCTGGACAGCTACGTTATTGGGCAAGACCCGGCTAAGCGTGCGCTAGCGGTTGCTGTATACAACCATTACAAGCGTTTGCGTTACAAAGGGGCGGCCAAAGCAGGCGAAGTGGAGCTGACTAAAAGCAATATTTTGCTGATTGGTCCCACAGGTTCAGGCAAAACTTTGCTGGCACAAACCATGGCGCGCATGCTGAATGTGCCGTTTGTGATGGCCGATGCCACGACATTAACCGAAGCTGGTTATGTAGGTGAGGACGTTGAAAATATCATTTCCAAGTTGCTGCAAAGTTGCAACTACGAAGTCGACAAAGCGCAACAAGGCATTGTCTACATCGACGAGATCGATAAAATTTCGCGCAAATCAGACAATCCGTCCATCACCCGCGACGTGAGCGGTGAGGGTGTGCAGCAAGCACTGCTGAAAATCATCGAAGGTACGATGGCAAGTGTGCCACCGCAAGGCGGGCGCAAACACCCTAACCAAGATTTTTTGCAAATTGACACTACCAATATTTTGTTTATTTGCGGCGGAGCATTTGCTGGGCTAGAAAAAGTGATCGAAGCGCGCACCGAAGCCTCAGGCATCGGATTTGGTGCTACGGTTAAAAGCAAGAAGCAGCGCAGTCTAAGCCAAAGCTTTCAAGAGATCGAGCCTGAAGATTTGATCAAATACGGTTTGATTCCAGAGCTGATTGGCCGCATGCCTGTAGTGGCATCGCTGTCAGAATTGTCTGAGGACGCGATGGTGCAAATTTTGACCGAGCCTAAAAACGCACTGGTCAAACAATATGCCAAACTGTTGGCCATGGAAGGCGCTGAGCTGGAGGTGCGTCCTAGCGCGCTCAAGGCCATTGCGCGCAAGGCGCTGGCGCGCAAGACAGGCGCACGCGGTTTGCGTTCGATACTGGAAAACGCGTTGATTGACACGATGTTTGACTTGCCCAACTCAACCAATGTCGAAAAAGTGGTGCTGGATGAATCCACCATCGACGAAAACAAGCCGCCGCTACTGGTTTACCGCGAAGCGGCCAAGAAAGCCTAAAGGCTATGGCCCTTGCACTGATGCCGCCCTATGTGGGCATCAGTGTCTGCGCTGATCAACCTTGCGGCCAGCCATCTTGGACTTATTCAAGCAAAGTACACCCTTTTACGCGTGAAACATCTGCAGTCTTGAAATCCAATAACTTTGCCCCGATATCCAGTTAATTACAATTTACAAAACCCTGAAAGCACCTATGTCAGGCCACACCACACTTCCTGCCGAGCCGATTGACCTGCCACTGCTGCCCTTGCGCGACGTGGTGGTCTTTCCGCATATGGTTATCCCATTGTTTGTAGGGCGCGCTAAAAGCATCAAAGCGCTAGAGTCTGCTATGGAGTCTGAGCGCCGCATTATGCTGGTGGCGCAAAAAGCGGCTGCCAAAGACGAACCCGCTGTAGAAGACATGTTTGCTGTGGGCTGCGTGTCGACTATTTTGCAAATGTTGAAGCTGCCGGACGGCACCGTGAAAGTACTGGTCGAAGGCCAGCAACGCGCTAAAGTCAATCAAATCACCGATGGTGAAGTGCACTTTAGTGCTAACGTGACACCGATTGAATCAGAAGTGCTGACCGAGCCACGCACCACTGATATTGAGGCACTGCGCCGTGCAGTCATCAGCCAGTTTGACCAGTACGTTAAGCTGAACAAGAAAATTCCACCAGAGATTTTGACCTCTATCTCAAGCATCGACGATGCCGGTCGTTTGGCAGACACGATAGCGGCGCACGTACCGCTTAAGCTAGACAACAAACAAGCTGTACTAGATTTGTCTGATGTAAAAGCGCGTCTTGAAAACGTGTACGAGCAGATCGAGCGTGAAGTTGATATCCTGAATGTTGATAAAAAAATCCGTGGCCGCGTCAAACGCCAGATGGAAAAGAACCAACGCGATTTTTATTTGAATGAGCAGGTCAAGGCGATTCAAAAAGAGCTGGGCGATGGCGAAGAGGGTGCAGACATCGAAGAGCTGGATAAGAAAATTAAGCTTGCCAAGATGCCCAAGGATGCGTTGAAAAAAGCCGAGAGCGAGTTGAAAAAACTCAAGCTCATGTCGCCCATGTCGGCTGAGGCCAGCGTGGTGCGCAACTATATTGAAGTGCTGATTAACCTGCCTTGGTCTAAAAAGACCAAGATTAAACATAACCTAGGCCATGCCGAAGAAGTGCTAAACGCGGACCATTTTGGCCTAGAAAAAGTTAAAGACCGCATTTTGGAATACCTCGCAGTGCAGCAGCGCGTTGATAAGGTCAAAGCGCCTATTTTGTGCTTGGTGGGCCCGCCGGGCGTGGGTAAAACCTCGCTAGGCCAATCTATTGCAAAAGCTACCGGGCGCAAGTACGTGCGCATGGCGCTCGGCGGTATGCGTGATGAGGCTGAGATTCGTGGCCACCGCCGCACCTATATTGGCGCGCTGCCGGGCAAGGTGTTGCAGAGCCTGACCAAGGTAGCCACGCGCAACCCGCTTTTCTTGCTGGATGAGATCGACAAGCTGGGTACTGAGTACCGTGGCGATCCTTCGTCAGCCTTGCTAGAGGTGCTAGACCCAGAACAAAACCATACATTTAGCGACCATTACGTGGATGTAGATTTTGATTTGAGTGATGTGATGTTTGTTGCCACATCTAACTCAATGAACATTCCGCCAGCCCTGCTAGACCGGATGGAAGTGATTCGTTTGTCGGGCTATACCGAAGACGAAAAAACCAGCATCGCCTTGCGTTACCTGTCACCCAAGCAGTTAGAAAATAACGGCGTGAAAGACACTGAGCTGGAGATTACAGAATCTGCCGTGCGCGATATTGTGCGCTACTACACGCGTGAGGCGGGTGTGCGCTCGCTTGAGCGTGAATTGTCCAAGATTTGCCGCAAGGTGGTCAAAGGCTTGCAGCTGAAGAAGTACACCGACAAAGTGGTGGTGAACGCAGAGAATCTGAACGACTTTTTAGGGGTGCAAAAATACACCTACGGCCGTGCAGAAAAAACCAACCAAGTCGGACAAGTGGTGGGTTTAGCCTGGACCGAAGTAGGTGGCGATTTACTCACGATTGAAGCGGCACTGATGCCCGGCAAGGGAAACATCACGCGCACCGGGTCGCTGGGCGATGTGATGAAAGAATCGGTAGAAGCGGCACGCACAGTGGTGCGCTCACGCGCACGTCGCTTAGGTATTAAAGACGAAGCGTTTGAGAAAAAAGACGTGCACATCCATGTGCCAGACGGCGCTACGCCTAAAGACGGACCTAGTGCTGGTGCGGCTATGACCACGGCGTTCGTATCGGCGCTGACGGGTATACCGGTACGCGCGGATGTAGCCATGACGGGCGAGATCACCTTGCGCGGCGAGGTGACTGGCATTGGCGGTTTGAAAGAAAAATTGCTGGCGGCGTTGCGCGGTGGCATTAAAACGGTGCTGATCCCTGAGGAAAATACCAAAGACCTGCAAGACATTCCCGAGAATGTAAAAAATGGTCTAGAAATTGTGCCTGTGAAATGGATTGACCAAGTGCTGGCCGTAGCGCTGGAGCGTATGCCGGTAGCCTTGGCCGATGATGAACTAGTGGCAACTACCGACAGTGTGAAAATTACGGCAACTGATGCAGCGCCCGCTGTAAAACACTGAAAATTTCTGCTATAATTTTATCTTCGACGCGGGAATAGCTCAGTTGGTAGAGCGCAACCTTGCCAAGGTTGAGGTCGAGAGTTCGAGACTCTTTTCCCGCTCCAAATCG
>JAYSWJ010000026.1:0-15485 GCA_043718065.1 Polaromonas sp. | reverse complement strand
AGCGTTAAACCGTCGCTGGTATTTGAGCTGGGTTTTGAAGGCATCAACACCAGCCCACGGCACAAAAGCGGCATTGCAGTGCGGTTTCCGCGTATGCTGCGCATTCGCTTTGACAAACCGCTGCACGAGGCCAATACGCTGGAAGACCTCAAGTTACTATTAAATTAATAGCTGCTTGAGCAGGTATTACGGCCTAGAAAGCCTAAAAACCTTAAAAATTTAGATCGGTTAACATTTACGCCATGTTAATGAAAACTAAAACCACTATGACTACCCCCGACACAGACATCGGCACACCTATGTCCGCCATCATCCGTGAGCGTATCAAAGCGTCTAAAAAGCGCTTTAATGCTAATGACAATATCGCTGATTTTATCGAGCCCGGCGAGCTGGCCAAGCTGCTGGACGAAGTAGAAGACAAGATGAAAGGCGTGCTGCAAAGCATGGTGATCGACACCGAGACCGACCACAACACCCAAAACACCGCCCGCCGTGTGGCCAAAATGTATTTGAACGAAGTGTTCAACGGCCGCTACGTCAAAGCGCCCAACATTACCGAGTTTCCCAACGCCGAGCATTTAAACGAGCTGATGATTGTGGGCCCGATCACCGTGCGCAGCGCTTGCAGCCACCACTTTTGCCCCGTGATAGGCAAGGTGTGGATTGGCGTGATGCCTAACGAACACACGAACGTGATTGGCCTGTCTAAATACGCCCGCTTGGCTGAATGGGTAATGGGCCGTCCGCAAATTCAAGAAGAGGCGGTAGTGCAACTGGCCGATTTAATCCAGCAAAAAACCCAACCCGACGGCCTGGCCATCGTGATGGAAGCCAGCCACTACTGCATGGGCTGGCGCGGTGTGAAAGACATGGACAGCAAAATGATTAACTCGGTGATGCGCGGCAGTTTCTTAAAAAATACCGATCTGCGCCGCGAATTTTTGTCGTTGATTCCGCGCCAAAACAGCGGCGTGCAGTAAACCGCACTGCATCAGCCATCCGCTTAAGCTACCTCTAAAAGCACCACACAATAATACAAGGCACACCATGCTAGTTCGACTCCTCTACGTTAGCCGCTTAGCCGACCCCAACAAGCCAGAGCATATTGACGAGATACTGGCCACCTCGCGCACGCACAACCCTGCCTCGGGTATCACAGGTATCTTGTGTTATGGCGCAGGGCTATTTCTGCAAGCGATTGAGGGGGGGCGTGACTCGGTAAGCGAGCTGTACAACCATATTTGCAAAGACATGCGCCATAAAGACGTGGTGCTACTGGACTACGAAGAAATCACCGAACGCCGCTTTGGTGGCTGGACCATGGGGCAAGTTAACCTTGCCAAGCTCAACACCTCCATCGTGCTGAAATATTCTGAAAAGCCCGAGCTCAACCCGTACGGCGTGAGCGGCAAAGTCAGCTTGGCCTTGCTCGAAGAGCTGATGGCAACCGCTAGCATTATTGGCAGAGCCTAGTAAAACACTGATAAGTAAAACGTGGCCAAGTAAAACGGGGTCAGATCAAAATTCAGGAAAGCTATCGCACCGAAGCGCGATGTGCCAAACGAAATTTTGCTCTGACCCCGCTTTACGTTCTGCCCGGCGCGCACCGTTTGGCTTGCCACAGTCGTACCCATTTTTCAAATTTCGGCGTATAGCATAAGCCTTTAATGCCCCTCACCGCCGTCCTCCTAGTCCTCCTAAGCGCCCTGATCCACGCAGGCTGGAACCTCGCTGCTAAAAAAGCCCAAGGCGACGCACGATTTACGTTCTTCAATGCCATCATCATGGCTGTATTTTGGACACCGCTGTGCATCTGGCTAGGCTGGGACATTGTGCCCACTTGGGGCTACATAGAGTGGGGCCTCATAGCGCTCAGTGGTTTTGTTCACTGGGTGTATTTCTACTGCCTGCTCACTGGCTACCGAAAAAGTGACCTCACCATCGTCTATCCGCTAGCACGCGGCAGCGGGCCTCTGCTGTCGTCGTCGGTGGCGGTCATTGTCTTTGGCGAAAAATTATCTAGTCTGGGTGCGCTGGGCATTGCAGGCGTAGTTGTTGGCGTGTTCTTAGTAGCAGGCGGTCCAGCGTTGTTTAAAGCTGCGCACGATCCCGCAAAAAAGGAACGCGTTGTAGCCGGCGTGTTTTGGGGCTTGCTAACGGGTGCCTTAATCGCTTGCTACACCGTGTTAGATGCTTACGCCGTCAAGGTCATAGCCATCTCGCCCATCTTGTTTGACTATTGGTGCAACATGCTGCGCCTGCCGTATGCAGTAATACCCGTACTGCGCGATATACCTGAGGCCAAACGCTTGTGGAAGCTGCAGTGGAAGTATGCTGCCATCGTCGCCATCTTTGCCCCCATAGCCTATGTGTGTGTGCTGTACGCTGTGCTGATCGCACCTGTTAGCCACGTAGCACCCGCGCGCGAAGTCAGCATGTTGTTTGCCGCGCTGATAGGCGGACATTTGCTAGGCGAGGGCGACCGGGTTTTGCGCATCATTGGCGCAGTAGCCATTGCGGTGGGTGTCATTGCGTTGGCGCTGGGTTAAGTTTTTGAAGACAAAGAAAAATACCGGACGCCAAGGACGCTGAAGTTGCGCGAAGGAAGCAAAAAAGAAAATAAAAATAGAGGTGTATGGTTAATGCATCGCACATGAGATTTTACGAATTCAATTTTTTTGAGGCAATGTTTAAAGCGTTATGCAAGTTATTGGATGTGATTTTTCTAGCAGTCCTGGTAAGCGAAAACCTATTGTTTTTGCTGTGGGCAGTGCTGACAAAGGCCGCGTGCAGTTGTCGCACCTAGACCGTGTGGAAACTTTAGACGGCTTTGGCGACTGGCTGACAACCAACACCGATTGGATCGGCGGCTTCGACTTGCCCTTTGGCCTGCCGCGTGAGCTGGTAGAGCATTTGCACTGGCCCACCGACTGGGCTGCGTGCATACGCCACTACGCGGCTCTTTCGCGCCCAGACATTCGCGCCACCTTCAAAGCGTTTTGCGATGCCCGCCCCGTGGGCGGCAAGTTTGCCCATCGCGCTACCGACCTGCCCGCAGGCAGCAGCCCCAGCATGAAATGGGTTAACCCGCCCGTGGCCTACATGCTACACGCCGGTGCGCCGCGCCTGCTAGACGCTGGTGTGCACCTGCCCGCATTGCACGATGGGTTGACCACAGACCGCAACGCAGCAGGCCAGCCGCGCCGCGTCGCGTTAGAAGCCTACCCCGGCCTGCTAGCCCGCGAAATACTAGGCACCCGCAGCTACAAATCCGACGACAAAGCTAAACAAACTGCCGACCGTTTAATCGCCCGCAAAGACCTGATCACCGCACTAGAGCACGGCCAAACCCGTTTAAAACTACGCCTCAAACTCACCCACGCCCAGCGCGACACGCTAGCCGACGACGCCAGCGGCGACAGTCTAGATGCTGTGCTGTGCATGCTGCAAGCGGCATGGGCCAAAGGGCAACACGATGCAGGCCATGCGCGCTATGGTCTGCCTAAGAAGGTAGATGCGTTAGAAGGCTGGATAGTGACTTCTTAGTTAAACTGCACTACAAAATGCACAATAGCCTAGGCTAATTTTTGCTGCTACCATTAACCAATGATGACCGCACCTATCGACCTGAGCACGCTGCGCAAAGCCTTAGCGCAGCTGGTAGAAGCCATTAGCTTTTGGCAGGCTTGCGCACCAGGCGACCCGCTGAAGCCACATTTGCGTTCTTCTGTCATCCAAAGTTTTGAATTTAGTTATGAGCTGTCTGTGCGCGCAGTGCGAAGAGTATTGATAGAGCGGGCCGAGTCTGCCGACCTTGTACGTGACTTGAGTTTTAACGATCTTTTGCGCCGCGCGCTAGATGCCAATTTGCCCATGGAGATGGATACTTGGCGGCGCTGGCGCGACATGCGCAACGGCACCAGCCATGCTTATGACGAAGAGCGTGCCCAAGCGGTAGCATTAGATGCTTCGGCCTTCGCCAAAGATGCAGCCCATTTGCTAGAACAGCTCGCCGTTGCCGTAGCTGCGCCGCACGACACAGCACCCGCGTCCTCAACTGCACAAGGTGCTGCAAAGCACAAGGGTGCATGATGCCAGCGCCTCATGTTTACCAAACCAGCCAGACCCACCAGATAGACGGTATTGATCTAAGCCCGCAGCACGTTCAAACGGTATGCCACATACTGCGCAGCGTTTTAGCCCACCCCGCAGCCAGCAACGATGCTTCTGCCCACCAAGGTGTGCAAGCCTGGGTTTTTGGCTCGCGTGCCACAGGCCATGCGCGGCCTTATTCAAACCTCGACATTTTGATCTCTGAACCCCAGCTTTTAGACTGGCGCGCCCGTGCTGACTTGGCCGACGCATTTGAAGCCAGCAGCCTGCCCTTTAAAGTAGATGTGGTTGAACAAGCACGCTTAGCGCCTGGCATAGCCGCGCGCGTGCTGAATGAACGTTTGCGATTGATTTAGCCGAGCTGCAGTTTTGTAAACCCCCAGCAATACATTTGTCAGTATTGTTCACTTTAATCGACAAAAACTCTACGTGAGGCACGTGCTAACCCATGCAGAGTATGACCGTTGGAACCAAGCCTACAGGAGCAAATGAGTATGAACGTAACGTCTTACAACAGCGCTATTGCGCCCGCTTGGAATGCTTTCCAAAGCGCATTGCCCATCAAAATACGCCCCATCCACGGCGCGCAGGAATATGACCGCGCCGTGAATTTTATGAACAACTTGCTAGACACCGTGGGCGATGACGAGGACCATGAGTTGGCCGATTTATTAGCGCTGGTCGGTCAACTTGTAGAAGACTACGACCAAGATCACTATGCGGTGCCTGATGCGCCGCCGCATGAAGTGCTGCGTTTTTTGTTAGATCAGCACGATTTAAAGCAAACCGACTTGGCTGTCGACATTGGGGGGCAGTCCGTGGTTAGCGCTATCCTCAGCGGCAAACGTGAAATTAATGCACGCCAAGCTAAAGCGCTTGCAGCGCGGTTTGGTGTGTCAGCGGCAGCGTTTATCTAGCTGGGGGAAGAACGTAAGAGTCATTAGCATGATTATTACTGCTCCGTCTCAATATCCGGTATCCGATTAAACGCAATCCGCATCGGCGCATTGTTCAGCGAGTTGTGCGCAGTGGCAAAGTACAGTGCGTTTTTGCCTTGTGTTTTATTGATGATGTCCATGGCGGCTAACAGGCGCGCGGGGTTGCGTACCGCCTTGGCGTTTTGTACATGGGCCGACGTGCGTACCAGCGTGCGTGCGGGTGTTGCACTGGGTGTCGTGTCTGTAGCTATTGCGGGTAATGCAGATAGCGTGGCTACAGTCGGCGGCTCGTCCACTTCGTCAAACAGCGACAGGGTGTGCATGGCCGCAGGCACTAAGCCGTGCAGCACCATGCCTACGGCTTTGGGGTGCTGCAGATGGCACAGCCCGCTTTGCCATAGCGTGTCGAGCGTATGCAAAAAAAATTGCGTGTCTTGCGTCTCGCCAAATCGTGTGTCGCGGTGGCCATTGGGTTCGGTATGGTAGCGGTGGTCGCTACGCACGCTGACGCTCATGCCGGTGGCGTAGAACTGCTGTTTGCGCAGGCGCATGGCAGCTTTTTGGGTGAGGCGGTTCAGTACGCCAAACGCACCTGCCGGGTTGCGCAGCTCGGGTGGCAGCATGTGCGAATGGCCTAGGCTACGTGCTACCACCTCACGCGGGGCGTACCACACGCCGCGCAGTTTGTCGTACATCTCGTTGCCCATCATGCCGCCCCACACGGTGTGCAGTACATCGCGCGGCGCGGCGTACAGCTGCTCTACGCTGTGAATGCCGCCGTGGTTCAGCCGTGCCAGCATGTTTTTTCCAATGCCGGTAATGTCTTGCAGCTTCAGGTGGAACAGGCCGTGCGGCAAATCTTTGGCCTCTAGTATCACCAGCCCGTTGGGCTTTTGCATGTCAGACGCCAGCTTGCCCAGCAGCGTGTTGGGTGCTACGCCAATGCTGGTGTGCAGCTGGTCGCCCACGGTGGTCAAAATTTCTTTTTTAACCGCTGCAGCAAGTTCAATAGCTTTTTCGCGCGTGCGCCAGCGCGTGGGCAGCTCGCATTCCATCTCGTCAATGCTCATCACCTGGCGCACCGGCACGATGCGGTCTACCGCAGCCACGGCCAGGTGGTGGTAGTGCACATACACCTCGTGCTTGGCCACAATAAAAATAATGCCGGGGCACAGCTTGCGTGCCTCGCGCACCATGGTGCCCGTCTTCACGCCAAAGCGCTTGGCCTCGTAGCTGGCGGCAATGCAACACGTGGTCTCGGCCATTAGCGGCACCACGCCTACCGGCTTTCCACGCAGGGCAGGGTCGATTTGCTGCTGCACTGAGGCAAAGTAAGAATTAAAGTCGACAAAAAAGGTGCGCAGAGTGCTCATAAAGGCCTTGATAACTGTACAAATATACAGTAAAATTAATGCATCTTCCACCCTTAAACGCCAATTAGCGTAGTTTTGAGAGGGCCATCCCATGAGTGCAACCGATGCAGTTTTATTGCTAAGGATTGAGCTGCGCATCCAATCCATTCGTGGCGTGCGCGTGATAGTTGATGTGGATTTAGCCGTTTTGTACGGCGTAGAAACCAAGCGTTTAAATGAGCAGGTCAAGCGCAATCGGCAACGTTTCCCCAGCGACTTTTTATTCCAGCTAACCCCGCAAGAAAAAGCCGAGGTGGTCGCAAATTGCGACCACCTCCAAAAATTAAAATACTCTAAAACACGGCCTTTTGCTTTTACAGAGCATGGCGCTATTCAGGCGGCCAATGTGCTGGCGTCTAGCCAAGCGGTGGAGATGGGTATTTTTGTAGTGCGCGCGTTTGTGCAGCTTCGCCAAGCGGCGGCCCTCAACGCAGACTTAGCGCAACGCCTGGCTGATCTAGAGCATAAAACCGAGCTAATAGCCATGTCACATGACACCTTTAGTAGCCAGACGCGGGCGCAACTAAAGCAAGTGCTAGACGTTTTGCGCGAGCTGACGGCACCACCGCTGGCACCCGTGCCGTCTAAGCGGCCGATTGGGTTTATTACGCCAGACCATCCATCTGTCAAATGAAGCGAGGGGTGGTAATTTTCTAGTGTTTTGAAGATTGGTATTCCAGAATCTTGAGCTGCGGCGACAAGGCAATTCGCGTTGCATCACCGCTGGACGTGTATTGTTGGTCATCATGTCGCATCAGCTTAGTCTCTTGGTGGTGAGATAGCGTATGCCAACCGCCTTCATACTGGGGTACCAGAAATCAGGCGGTCGGCATACGCTATCTCACTTGCGACCACGGTAGCGCACTACCGGTAGTCGCCGGTATAAGCATTTGGGGTCAGATCAAAATTCAGGAACACCCTGCATCCGGCGCGACACCCAACACCAGCGAAATTTTGCTCTGACCTCAATTGCGCCCTACCGAAGCGCGGGCTGTTCAAAAAAACGCCAATCGCCACCAACATATCACCAGAGCGCGGGCTGTTAAAAACCAAGCAAAGAACAATGTGACGAGTCGGGTCCGTCTCGATGAAAAATACGTAGAAAGGCGCGCGGTACAAAAAACTAGCGAATCAAACACCTAGTTTCGCGCGTGTTTTCGTAGTATTTTTGCAGCGAGATGCCCGGCTCGAGTCCAGCTCCCCGGTGCGCACGCGAACTTAGCGACCAGCTCCCCGGCGTGCACACTTAGCCAAGCAACCAGCCCCCGGCGCGCACGCTAGCCGAGCAACCAACTCCCTGGCGAGGCAAAAGAGAAAAACAGAGCGACACACACGCAAACCAAATAAACAAACCGAAGCACGGCGCATCCCAAAGCAAAGCGCCGGCACACAGACCGGCGTTTGCACAAAAGCTATAAGCTTTAAACCATTACAGTCGACACCGTTTTGGTATTCAAGTAGGCCTCCAGCGCCTCCATGCCGCCTTCAGACCCATAGCCCGAATCTTTCACACCACCAAACGGCATCTCGGGCACGGGTGCAGCAGGCTGGTTAATCCACACCATGCCAGCCTCAATACCGTGGCTGATGGTGTGGGCGGTTTTCATATTCTTAGTGAAGGCGTAGCTAGACAAACCATAAGGCAGGCGGTTGGACTCGGCAATGGCTTCTTCAATCGTGTCAAAACCGCGAATGCCCACCAGCGGGCCGAAAGGCTCGTTGTTAAATAAATCAGCGGTCAATGGCACATCGGTAAACACCGTAGGTGCAAAAAAGTTGCCAGTGCTGCCAATGCGTGCACCGCCGGTTTCCATCTTGGCACCTGCCGCTACGGTTTTTTCAACCACTTGCTTCATTGCGTCCAGGCGGCGTGCGTTGGCCAGTGGGCCCATAGTGGTGCCAGCAGTCGTCCCGTCGCCCACTTTAATTTTGCCAATAAAGGCCAGCATTTGTGCCGTAAACTCAGCCTTTACGCTGTTGTGCACCAAAAAGCGCGTGGGTGCAATGCACACCTGGCCAGCGTTGCGAAACTTGGCACCTGCAGATGCTTTAACAGCTAAGGCAATATCTGCATCTTCAGCCACGATCACCGGTGCGTGGCCGCCTAGCTCCATCGTGGCGCGCTTCATGTGCTGGCCTGCCATGGCGGCCAGTTGCTTGCCCACGGCAGTGCTACCAGTGAAGGTAATTTTGCGCACAATGGGGTGGGCGATAAGGTACGACGAAATCTCAGCCGGGTCGCCATACACCAAGCCCACAACACCTGCAGGTACACCTGCGTCAACAAACGCGCGGATCAGTTCAGCAGGGGATGCTGGCGTTTCTTCAGGCGCTTTCACAATGATGGAGCAGCCCGTGGCCAGTGCGGCAGACATTTTGCGCACGACTTGGTTGATAGGAAAGTTCCACGGTGTAAACGCAGCTACTACACCCACGGGTTCTTTCAGCACCTGTTGCTGCACATTAGCTGCGCGCGGCAGCACAATGCGGCCATAAATGCGGCGGCCTTCTTCGGCAAAATATTCAATGATGTCGGCAGACGACATGCATTCCACCTTGGCCTCAGCCAGTGGTTTGCCTTGCTCTAGAGTCATCAGCATGGCTATTTTGTCAGCGCGTTCGCGCATCAGCACGGCGGCTTGGCGCATGATCTTGCTGCGCTCAATGGCGGGCATGGCGCGCCAAGTGATAAAGCCTTTTTGTGCGGCGATCAATGCAGCGTCTAGGTCGGCAATGGCAGCGTGGGCTACGTGGCCAATCTCTGCGCCCGTGGCGGGGTTGACTACGGGCAGGGTTTTGCTGCCTTGGGCATCGCGCCATTGGTTGTCGATCAGCAGTTGGGTGTTGGTGTAGGTCATGCGGGGGCTTTGCAATGTAGAAGGTTGAATCTTAATCGAGAGTTTTGTTAAAACCCCCAAACGCCAATTGGCTATTATCTAACCTAACATCAAGCCATGCTCACCAAGGTTACTCCCACGCGACAAGCCAAAGCGCCAACCACTGCGGTGCAGGCGTGGCTGGCAGCGCGTGGCTGGCAGCCGTTTGCTTTTCAAACGCAGGTGTGGGCGGCAGTGGCGCGCGGCCAAAGCGGCCTATTGCATGCCACTACTGGGTCGGGCAAAACCTACGCTGTGTGGCTGGGGGTGCTGCAGGCGCTGCTCAATGACCACGCAGCGGCCATAAAAACGTCGTCTAAACCGCTGTCTAAGAAATCCACTCAAGCTCAAGCTGCAACACCCCAACCGACTGCTGCGTCCAAGCTGGCCCCACCGTTGTCCGTTATCTGGCTTACCCCCATGCGCGCGCTGGCTAGCGACACGGCCCGCGCGCTGCGCGAACCTTTGCAAGACATTGCATCTAATTACACTCTGGGCATTCGCACCGGCGACACGCCCAGCGCCGAGCGCGCGCGCCAAGACAGGCGCCTGCCCACGGTGCTGGTTACCACGCCCGAATCGCTCACTGTCATGCTGTCGCGCGACAACGCCCGCACCGAGCTGGCCCATGTGCGCTACGTGGTAGCCGACGAATGGCACGAGCTGCTGGGCAGCAAGCGCGGCGTGCAAACGCAACTGGCAATGGCGCGGCTAAGACAATTTAACCCCGCCTTAGTGGTTTGGGGCCTAAGCGCCACGCTAGGTAATAGTGAGCACGCCATGCACGTATTGTGCGGAGAACAAGCCGTTTTAGTGCAAGGAAAAATAGACAAAACACTGCAAATAGACACGCTGATTCCGGCTGACCCTGGCAAATATTCGTGGGCAGGCCACTTGGGCGCACGCATGCAGCAGCCGGTGATTGACGAGATAGCCCAGTCGGGCCCCACGCTGGTGTTTACCAACACCCGGTCGCAGGCCGAGCTGTGGTACCAGCTGCTGCTAGCGGCCAAACCCGAGTGGGCAGGCGAGATAGCACTGCACCACGGTAGCCTAGACAAAAGCGTGCGCGACTGGGTAGAGATGGGCCTGAAAGAGGGCAAGCTGCGCGCCGTGGTGGCGACATCGTCATTAGATTTAGGCGTAGATTTTTTGCCAGTAGAACGCGTGCTGCAAATCGGCTCGGCCAAGGGCGTAGCGCGCTTGGTACAGCGCGCAGGCCGCAGCGGCCACGCGCCGGGGCGCACCAGCCGCATCACGCTGGTGCCCACCAACACGCTAGAGCTGATCGAGGCGGCAGCCGCCCGTCGCGCCGCGCTCTCTGGCAAGATCGAGCAGCGCACCAGCCCCGACAAACCGCTAGACGTGCTGGTGCAGCACCTGGTTACCATCGCGCTGGGCGGCGGCTTTGCCCCCGATGCGCTGTATGCTGAGGTCATCACTGCCTATGCCTACCGTGCGCTCACCCGCGCCGAGTTTGACTGGGTGCTGGCCTTCTGCGAGCGCGGCGGCACATCGCTAACCGCCTACCCCGACTACCACCGCATTCAACCCGATGCACAGGGTATTTACCGCGTGCCTGACCGCGGCATAGCCCGCCGCCACCGCATGGCTATTGGCACCATCGTGAGCGACGGGTCAGTGCAAGTTAAATATTTAAGCGGCGGCAAAATTGGCAGTGTGGAAGAAAGCTTTATCGCCCGCTTGCGCAAAGGCGACTGTTTTGTCTTTGCGGGCCGCTTGTTAGAATTTATCCGCGTGCAAGACATGGCCGCCTACGTCAAAAAAGCCGAGAAAAGCAAAGGCACCGTGCCCAGCTGGCAAGGCGGCAAAATGCCGCTGAGCACCGAGATGGGCGAGGCCGTGCTAGAGCTGCTGCACGCCGCCGACCAAGGCGACTATTCCGACCCCGAGATCGAAGCCGCCCGCCCTATGCTGGCCACCCAAAAGCGCCTGAGCCACCTGCCCACGCCACACACGCTGCTGGTAGAAACCTTCAAAAGCAAAGAAGGCCATCACCTCTACATTTACCCGTTTGCAGGCCGCAATGTGCACTTGGGGCTGAGTAGTTTGCTGGCTTTTCGTTTAGCGCGGCTTGCACCCAATACATTCAGCATGTCGGTCAACGACTATGGGTTTGAACTGCTTAGCAGCACGCCGTTTGACATCGAACCTGTGCTGCGAAAAACCGTTTTTTCCACTGATGATTTGCTGGCCGATGTATTGGCATCGCTCAATTCGTCTGAGCTAGCCCAGCGCCGCTTTAGAGAAATAGCGCGCATCGCGGGCCTGATTTTTACCGGCTTTCCGGGGGCGCACAAAAGCACCAAACAATTGCAAGCTTCGAGCAGCTTGTTTTTTGAAGTATTTAAAAAATACGATGCACAAAACTTGCTGTTAACGCAGGCCGAGCGGGAGGTGCTAAGCCAAGAATTAGACATTGCCCACCTAGGCACCACACTGGCCAGCATTGCCAGCAGGCGGCTAGACTTTATAGAGCTCAAGCACCCCAGCCCGTTTAGCCTACCGTTGATGGTAGAGCGGTTGCGCGAAAAACTCAGTACCGAGAAGTTGGCTGACCGGCTGGACAAAATAGTCAAAGCGATGGAGAAAGACAATGTTTGAGGCGAGACAACACCCGCTGAGGCGTCAAGCTAGCGGGATGCGCGCGTTGCACAGCACGGTGATTAGCGCAGCACTGGCAGCGTGCGCGCTATCCTTGGTAACAGACGTGCAGGCTAAGCCGCAGCGCGCAAACCAAGAGGTTCTGACAGGCGTGGTGACCTATGTGACCGATGGCGACACATTGTGGGTAAAGCTAGCAGGCCACACTAGCGACGACAGCGTGAAAGTGCGCTTCCAAGGCATAGACGCGCCAGAGATTTGCCAAGCAGGTGGTGATGCATCACTGGCCGTGCTCAAAGCCAAAGTGCTGCAGCAAACCGTGCAGCTGCAAACCAGCCGCTATGACGACTACGGCCGCATGCTAGCGCGCGTGCACGTTGGCAGTGGCACGGCGAGCATAGACGTAGGCGCATGGATGGTAGAGCGTGGCCAAGCCTGGAGCTACCGCTACCGCAACAGCCCCGGACCGTATGCCACCCAAGAGCAAACCGCGCGTGCTGCTAGGCGCGGTGTGTGGGCCGTGCAAGGCGCTGTAGAGCCGCGTGTGTTTCGCAAGCAGCATGGGTCGTGCAAGCCGTAGAAGGCTTATTTCGCTTTGAAATTATGAGTATTTTAGGCTGTTTAGGCTGTAGAACCTGCTCAAGCAGCTATTGAATTTGTAGTGGTTTTAGACTTTAAACTTCCCCTCTGCAATGCATTGGCTCGTTGTTTACCTTGGACGGGCGGCGTGACATGTCTTTCGCGAAAAAATCTCCGCGAACACGCGACTGGGATTTGTAAATGTCAAAAGATGGTTTGCCGCGCCTCGCTACAATTTTTTCATCGACACGCTCACACCGCTCACCCTGGTTGATGTGGTAGTTTTAAGGCACGCGCGCCGGGTTGGGTTCCTATTTTGTTGTGACTGCTGATGCGACTGATGTACGTCATAATTTGCGTAATCCACTGTCTGAAAATAACTTCTGCTTTGCGGTATCCGTAATCTCTATTCGATCAAAATCTGTTCACTATGGCACAAACCGTTGTTCCGCAACTGCGTATTACTAACGCTGCCGCCAGCTTGTCGTACTACGTTGACCAGCTGGGGTTCGTCGTTGATTGGCGGCACCAGTTTGAGCCCGGCTATCCGCTGTTTGTGCAAGCTACGCGTGAAGGTCAGACCATCTTTCTTACTGAGCATGCGGGTGACTGCCAGGTTGGTGGTGCGGTGTACTTTATGGTCGCAGACGCGGATGCATGCTTTTTGCAGTTTGCAGCTTGCGGTGTTGTTACTACCAACGCCCCCGGCAATACGCCTTGGGGAACGCGCGAGTTTGTGTTGACCGACCCCGACGGAAATCGCTTGCGGTTTGCCAGTGATCTTTCTGTTTGATAGCCGCTGCGGCTAAACCATTACTAAGATTCTTAATCTGACATAGTTTATGGTTGTGCCGCGCTGTTCGTAGCAAGCGGAGAATACACAATAGCCTCCCAGAGAGCATTTTTATATTAGAAATAGGCCTGTAACCCAAGTAAATAATGCTAAATCAGCTATTTAATTTATAGCGTTCTGAGAATGTCTAATTAACCCTTTACGTGTAGTTGTGCGCCTTGTCTATCTTGCGCGGGCCGCTTGACTGCGCAAATGACCATAAATCGTCTACATTTGCACTTAACTTTATGGCCTGTAAACCTCAATATTTCATATGCGATTCGAAGGTACGTTAAAAACTTGGAATAGCGATAGAGGCTTTGGTTTTATTGAACCATTGCAGGGTGGGCAAGAGATTTTTGTGCACATCAAGTCATTTCCTTCAGGCGCTGGTTATCCAAAGCTTGATCAGTTACTTTCTTTTGAAGTTGAGCTGGGGCAGCAGGGAAAAAAGCGCGCAAAGAATGTGCTGCTTGTCAAAAAAGAAGCAGCACGCATTCAGGGTATTGCCAGACGCGACACACCTGCACAGTGGGGAGCCGCAAGCCTACTTGCTATTCCCCTATTTCTTGTTATTTATCTTGTTGTCAGTGTGGTTTGGCACCCACCGCTGTGGCTGGCTGGTTTCTATTTGGTGGCCAGTATGGTGACTTTTATGGCGTATGCCCTGGACAAATCGGCTGCGCAGCGAGGTACCTGGCGCACGAAGGAAACTACATTGCACCTACTGGCTTTGGTGGGCGGTTGGCCAGGTGCCTTGCTAGCGCAGCAGCTGTTGCGACATAAATCTTCCAAGACGCAATTTCGTCAAGTATTTTGGGCTGCGGTGTTTATAAACGTAGTGGGTTTTGTCATAATTTATTCTCCGCTAGGAAAACGCTTGTTAGCTAACGCGTGATGTACTTAGAAAATGCGAGCCCGTTTTATGCAAAACGCACGCTCGTACAGATCGAATGCAGCCGCTGAACACAGTGCGCATCCTCTCTCATTATTAAAAATGCCATTTAAAACCCTTGAAACAGCTTCTTTAACAACGAAATAGGTCGCTAACCCAAGTAAATTATGCTCAAGCAGCTATAATTATTATAGCGTTTAGATTTTCTGTGCACAATGTCACTAAATGTCGCATCCAACCTTCGCGGCCTTAGTTCTAGCCGATAAGAGGCGGCATTTGAAAACCAAGGTAAACATAGGGTAGGTAAAACCCTCGCGCAGCACTTTCACATTGCGCGCTAAGTGCTTGGTTTATAAGGATATTTTTTAGGCGTACTGTGCGCAATAACAGCTCTAAGTCCTTGATTTCATTGAACATTTTTACAGTTTGCCCCTTGTAAGAGCATGGATTCCTGCTACAGTGGTAAATAGTGCAAAAAAGTGGATATTTTTGTCCATGGGCCGCATTTTCAGCACATCACCATGTTTCAAGGCGCTTCCGCTCTCGCTCTCGATGCCAAAGGCAGGCTATCGGTTCCCACGCGGCACCGGGAGGTGCTGAGCGCGACTGCGGGCGGCCAGCTCACCATCACGCGTCACCCCGATGGCTGTTTGATGATTTTTCCGCGCCCCGAGTGGGAAAAATTTCGTGAACGTATTGCCCAAGTCCCCATGTCGGCGCAATGGGTCAAACGTATATTTTTAGGCAACGCGATGGATGTAGAAATGGACGGCACGGGCCGCATTCTCATATCACCCGAGTTGCGCGCTGCCACCGGGATCACCAAGGACACGGTGCTGATGGGCCTAGGCAGCTACTTCGAGCTTTGGGATAGGGCCACACACGATGCCAAAGAGGCACAGGCGCTGCAAAGCGAAGTGCCCCAAGCGTTTAAAGACTTTTCTTTTTAACAGGCGCACGGTGGCAACTACATGGCAACACACCACCGTCTTGTTGAACGAAGCAGTCGATGCACTGATATCAACACCAGACGGTCACTATGTCGACGCAACTTTTGGGCGCGGTGGACATTCACGTTTGATCCTCTCGCGCTTATCAGCCCAGGGCCGCTTGACAGCATTCGACAAAGACACCGAAGCGCTGGACGAAGCTGCCACCATCAACGACAAGCGCTTTTCGATTCGCCACGAAGGCTTTGCCAACATAGGCGATTTG
>JAYSWJ010000250.1:0-21826 GCA_043718065.1 Polaromonas sp. | reverse complement strand
ACTAAGTGCCACTGAATTCTCGTTTCATTGATTCGGACAATCTCGCAAGTTGTTGATTTATATGAGTTTCATTAAATCAAATAGACCTGAGTAGTTACTATAAAAGTAGGCTCAAAACTGCTAAAAAGCTATTACGCTATGACGCTGCAAACGGGTGCTGCATCATGATGGTGTGGTCGCGGTCTGGGCTGGTGGACACGATGTGAATGGGCACACCAGTAACTTGTGCAATGCGTTGCAAATACTTTTGGGCGTTGGCTGGCAGCTTGGCGTAGTCCACCACGCCTACGCTAGATTCGCTCCAACCGGGCATCGTTTCGTAGATGGGTGTGCAGCGCTCAATGTCGTCTGCGCCCATGGGCAGCAGGTCAATCGTCTCGCCGTCCAAGGTGTAGCCGGTGCACAGTTTTAGCTCGGTTAGCCCATCCAATACATCTAGCTTGGTGATGCACAGGCCGCTCAATCCATTAACCTGTGCCGACCGTTTGAGCAGCGCGGCGTCAAACCAACCGCAGCGGCGGTAGCGGCCGGTGACCACGCCGCGCTCTGCGCCCACGGTGCTCATGTGGTAGCCGGGTGTGCCTTCTTTTTGCCAATCTAACTCGGTAGGGAAAGGCCCGCCGCCCACGCGGGTGCAGTACGCTTTGGTAATGCCCAGTACGTAGTGCAACAGCCCAGGGCCTACGCCCGACCCTGCTGCCGCGTTGCCAGCCACGCAGTTGCTGGACGTGACAAACGGGTAGGTGCCGTGGTCTACGTCTAGCAGCGTGCCCTGCGCGCCTTCAAACAGCAGGTTGCTGCCTGCTTTGTGCGCTGCGTTGATCTCGCGTGATACATCGGCCATCATGGGGCGGATTGCCTCGGCATGGCGCATAGCTTCGTCGTAGATGGGCTGAAATTCCAGTGCAGCTGCGCCTAGATACGTGGTCAAAATATGGTTGTGCAGGGCCAGCAGTTCGCGCAGCTTGGCGGCAAAACGGTCGGGGTGCTTTAGGTCTTGCACGCGCAGGGCGCGGCGGGCGATTTTGTCCTCGTACGCGGGGCCAATGCCTTTGCCGGTGGTACCGATTTTCTCGGCACCGCTTTCACCGCGTTTAGTTTCGCGGGCAATGTCTAGCGCGGAATGGAAAGGCAAAATCAGCGGGCAAGCCTCGCTGACGCGCAGCCTAGAGCGGACTTCGACGCCAATGGCTTCTAGCCCGGCGATTTCTTTCATCAAATGCGTGGCGTCTAGCACTACGCCGTTGCCGATGTAGCACTTAACCCCCGGGCGCATGATGCCGCTGGGAATTAAATTGAGCGCGGTTTTTACGCCGTTAATCACCAGAGTGTGGCCGGCATTGTGGCCACCATGAAAGCGCACCACGCCTTGGGCCGATTCGGTCAGCCAGTCCACCAGCTTGCCTTTGCCTTCGTCGCCCCACTGGGTGCCTACAACGACCACGTTACGACCTTGAGAGGCCACGTTGCGACCAGCTTGCATAGGAGAAATTGTTGCCATTATTTAAACCATCAATACCGTTGGGCTGAGGCAAATCGAAGCCCTCAACACCGTCTTTGTGATGAACCCTTCGACAGGCTCAGGGCGAACGGGTTTAGTCGTTCGCATCAAATTACTTGGCCAATGGCTTGTACCACCCACTGGCCTGCTGCGTGCACTAGCTGGCGGTCGCAGGTAAATTCTTGCACTTCGTTCTCGTGGCCGGGCAGCACGCACACTACGGTTTCGCCAGCTGCGCGCAGGTTTTGTATGGCGCTGCGCAGGCTGGTGCCTTCAGCCGTAGCTTGTGGCCATGGCGCGCTAATAGCGGCCTTCAGCGCGCGCGCAGGCACCACGCCCACCAGCTCTTTCACATCCAGACTAAAGCCCACTGCCGGACGGTTGCGGCCAAATACTGAGCCTACTTCGTCATAACGCCCACCGCGCACCAGTGCGTCTGTGGCTCCCGCTGTGTAGATGGCAAAGCGTGCGCCCGTGTAGTAGGCGTAGCCGCGCGAATCGGCCAGGTCAAAACTGATGGTCACCAGCGGGTGCGCGGCGCGGATGCTAGCCGCCAGTTGCTTCAAATTTGATAGCTGGTTGAGCAGGTTTTTATTGGGTTGGAAGGCTTTTTCGGCATTAATTAGCACTTGCTCGTCGCCGTACATTTGTACCAGCGAGGCCAAGCCGTCGCGGCTGGCAGCGGGGAACTGCGCGGTTAGCTCGGCCAAGGTGGCAGAGTCTTTGGCGGCCAGCGCGGCGTGCACCTGCTCTAGTTGCTGGGGTGTGGTCATCACACTGGCCAGCAGGCTGCGCACCAAGCGGGCGTCGGCCAGGTCAATGGTCATGTCGGTCACACCAGCAGATTGCAGGCAGTGGATGGCTAGTAGCAGGGCTTCTAGGTCAGCCTCTGGGCCTGCGTGGCCAAAAATCTCTGCGCCAAACTGCAGGGGCTCGCGCGTGGCATGCGGTTTGGCCGGGGCGGTGTGCAGCACGGGGCCGCAGTAGCACAGGCGGGCCACGCCGCTGCGGTTGAGCAAATGGGCATCAATGCGGGCTACTTGGGGCGTGGTGTCGGCCCGCAGGCCCATGGTGCGGCCCGAGAGCTGGTCTACCAGCTTAAAAGTTTGCAGGTCTAGCGCTTGGCCTGTGCCAGTTAGCAGCGACTCTAAATACTCTAGCTGCGGCGGCATCACCAGCTCGTAGCCGTAGCTGCGCGCAGTGTCTAGCAGGCCTCGGCGTAGTTCTTCGATGTGCCGTGCCTCAGAGGGCAAAACATCGGCAATGTGGTCGGGTAGTACCCAGGCGGACATAACAAAAGACGCTAAAAGAAGCGCAGAGGTAGTGAAGGCATAGATTTTACCGGGCTTATCGCTGTGTTTTGCCCAATCGGCGCGGCTTTTTTAGCTGTGATTACAACTCAGCTGGCTATCCACAGCAGTAGTAAACCGCCTGCGATGCTGGCGATGCCGTAGAAGCGAATTTGCCCGTCGTGCAGTTTGAGCACTTGTTCAAACATTTTGCGCCAAGCCGCTGGTGAGATAAACGGCAGCAAGCCCTCTATCACCAGCACCAAGGCCAAGGCAGTTAATAAGGTGTCCATGCTAAGGGAAGAACTTGTGGCGAGAAGGCTGGACGGTTGGCGTAACTGTGCGGTTTACTTTTTAGCCGGTGCAGCAGGCCCGGTGCCACCGCCGTTGCGCATGGTTTTAAAAAACTCTGACGAAGGGTCTAGCACCATAACGTCGCTCTTTTTAGAAAAGCTGGTTTTGTAGGCTTCTAGGTTGCGATAGAACTGGGCAAACTGCGTGTCGCGGCCAAACGCTTCGGCATAGATCGCGGTGGCTTTGGCATCGCCATCGCCTTTGACTTTTTGCGCTTCGCGGTAGGCTTCGGCCAGCAGCACTTCGCGCTGGCGGTCAGCATCGGCGCGGATTTTTTCGCCTTCGGCGCCGCCGGTAGAGCGCAGCTCGCCTGCAACCTGCTGGCGCTCGGACTTCATGCGCTGGTAAACCGAATCAGTCACCGATGGCGGAAAGTCTACGCGCTTGATGCGCACGTCAACAATTTCAATGCCAAAGGTTTTGGCATCATCCACCAAGCGCTGTTGCACGCCTTGCATGATTTTTTCGCGGTCGGTGGACAGCACATCTTTCACGGTGCGCTTAGTCACCTCAGAGTTCAGCGCGTCTTGCACGACTGAGCGCAGGCGGTCTTCGGCAGTGGCCGTATTAGCGCCACCTGGGTTGTTACGGATAAACTGGCGCGCGTCGGCAATGCGCCATTTAACCAGCCAGTCCACCACCAAGTTTTTCTTCTCTGCAGTTTGGATGGAGCCTGTTTCTGGGCTGTCTAGTGTGAGCACGCGGCGGTCTAGAAACACCACGTTTTGAAACGGCTGGGGAAGCTTAAAACGCAGGCCCGGCTCAGTGATAACTTCTTTAATCTGGCCGAACGAATACAGCACGCCAAACTGGCGCTGGTCAACGACAAACAGGGTGGATGCTAATATAGCCAAGCCAACCAACAAGGTGGTGATTGCAAATCCTAATTTATTCATTTTTATTCCCTAGAGTTCAACGGCCATCGCGGTCACGGGCGCGCGAGGCATCGCGTGGGCGACTGTCTGTCGTAGTGGCTGCTGGAGGCGTAGGCAGTATGGGGCTGGCGGCAGCACCGCTAGCTGGCAGCGTGACGATGTCGGCACCTTGGCCACCACCTGCGCCTATTTGCATCAGCTTGTCCAGCGGCAAATACAACAGATTGCTGCCTTGGCGTGAATCGACCATCACCTTGGTGACGCTGCTGTAGATTTGCTGCATGGTGTCGGTGTACAAGCGGTCGCGCGTGACTTGCGGAGCTTTTTGGTATTCGGCATACACCGACTTAAATCGCTGGGCGTCACCCTCTGCGCGGGCCACTACGTTGACTTTATAGCCATCGGCCTCTTCTTTCAGGCGGGCTGCAGTGCCCTCGGCGCGGGGAATCACGTCTTTGGCATACGCAATGCCTTCGTTCTTAAAGCGGTCACGGTCTTGGCCAGCCTTCAAAGCATCGTCAAAGGCGGCTTGCACGGCCTCGGGTGGCTGCACGTTTTGAATGTTGACAGTTTGAATTTGAATGCCGGTTTTATAGCGGTCTAGCTGGGCTTGCACGCTTTTCACCACGTCGCGCTGGATGGATTCGCGGTCTTTGTTCAGCACGGTGTCCATGGTGCCGCGGCCTACTACCTCGCGGATGGCGGATTCTGCCGCCTTGGTCACAGCGTCGTCTGGATTACGGTTTTGAAACAGATAGTCAGCAGAGCTTTTTAGGCGGTACTGAATGGTGAATTTAATATCAACAATATTTTCGTCTTGCGTCAGCATGGACGAGTCTTTCAAGCCCGCAGCTTGTGATGTAGCGCTGCGGCCAATTTCTACCGAGCGTAGCTGTGTAAGCGCCACGGTTTCGTGCGCTTCAATCGGGTAAGGCAAGCGCCAGTTAAAGCCTGCCTCCACCGTGCCGCTGAGCTTGCCAAAGCGGGTAATCACCGCTTGCTGGCCTTCTTGCACAATAAAAACGCCAGTGCCCAGCCAGATCAGCACGGCTATTGTGGCGATCAGGCCCACGCCGATGCCAGCCGACTTCATATCGGGCTGAAAACCGCCGCCTGAGCCGCCTCCATCGCCACCGTTATTGCCTTTGTTATGGCGGCCCCAGTCGGTTTGGCCGGTATTGCCTTTGCCTTTATTACCGCCGAATAAGCCATTGAGTTTTTTATTAAAGTCGCGCCACAGCTCGTCTAGGTCGGGCGGGCCTTGGTTGGGGCCTTTGGAGCCACCGCCATTGCTGCCGCCGCTACCAATGGGCCTGACGTTAGAGGGCTCGGGTGCGGGTGCAGGCGGTGGTGTGGGCGCAGGCGGTGGAGGTGAACCTGCAGGTGCAGGTGTGTCGCCGTTGCCGCCAGAAGGCTTGTCGTCACTGCGGCCCCATTTGCCGTCGTTCAGGTTAAACATGCCGCGCAGGTCTTTGGCAATAGATGCAGGTAGCGTAGCGAGCCGAGAGGGTAGAACAATAAGGTTCATGTGTGATAGCGGTAAAACGTTACTCAAAAAAGGGCGTCACAAAAATGGCTTTAAAGCAACGCAGTAGAAATATGACCAACCCCGTATTGTGCCTAATCAAACAGCACTGTCCAAATATGCAGCCGATTGTGTGTCTGTCTGTGGGGCTGCTGCGTTTGGCTGCACTACGCTAGCCATCTCGGCTAGCAACGTGCGCAACACTGGCAGGCCCGTGCCATCGCGGGCACTGACAAATACTCTGGCGCTAGAAATGCCGCTTACTTCGTACATGTCCCGCAGATGCAGTGGCAGGCGGTCTTTTTCAAGAGCGTCCAGCTTGTTGAACACAAATACTTGCGGCACTTTGTCGGCCCCAATCTCCAGCAACACTCGTTGCACCTCGGCTATTTGCTCGGTATGGTTGGGGTTAGCCGCGTCCACCACATGCAGCAGTACATCTGCCTCAGCGGCTTCGCGCAGCGTAGCCTCAAACGCGTCTATCAAACCGTGCGGCAGGTCGCGGATAAAACCTACCGTATCCGACAAGCTGACCGATTGCTGCGCGTCACCCAAGTACAGCGACCGCGTAGTAGTGTCTAGCGTGGCAAACAGCTGGTCGGCAACGTAAGCGCGGGCTTTAACGAGGGCGTTGAACAAACTGGTTTTGCCAGCGTTGGTGTAACCCACCAGCGATATACCAAAGTGGTTGCCGCGCCCACGCTGGCGGCGCTGCGTACCGCGCTGGCGCTTGACCAGCTCTAGCTTGGCCTTGGTGCGCTTGATGGTCTCGCCAATCATGCGGCGGTCAAGTTCAATTTGCTTCTCGCCCGGGCCGCCGCGCGTGCCTATAGCGCCCTGCTGGCGCTCTAGGTGAGACCAGCGCCGCACTAAGCGGGTAGACAGGTATTGCAGGCGCGCTAATTCGACCTGCAACTTACCCTCGTGGCTACGCGCACGTTGGGCGAAGATTTCTAAAATTAGCAAGGTGCGGTCGTTTACCGCCAAGCCAGTGTGGCGCTCTAAGTTGCGTTGCTGGGCCGGGCTAAGCGACTGGTCAAACAATATCTCCGTAGCGCCGTGTGCCAGTGCCAGTGCCTTGATTTCATCGGCTTTGCCAGTACCCACAAACAGCGCGGCATCGGGAGCCTTGCGTTTGCAGGTAATGCGGTGCACCGGTGCCATGCCAGCGGTTTGCGCTAGCAGGCCCAGCTCTTCTAGCTCACCATCAAAATGCGGCAGACCTAGATCTACACCGACCAGTATGACGGACGCGGTAACGATGGCCTCGGGTTTTGAGGCGTGGGCATCACTGCGCAGGGGCAGCTCCTAGCGCAGCATCTTCTTCGGTGTGCACGTTGGTAAATGCTACAGCACGGCCCGGCACTATGGTGGATATTGCATGCTTGTAGACCATCTGCGTGACCGTGTTGCGCAGCAGCACAACATATTGGTCAAACGATTCGATCTGCCCCTGTAGCTTGATACCGTTGACCAGATAAATCGATACGGGCACGTGCTCGCGGCGAAGTTGGTTTAAAAACGGGTCTTGTAAAAGTTGGCCTTTGTTATTGCTCACGATATTCTCCGTGTCCGATGTGGAACTAGTTAAATTTAAAATGAATGTCGAACATACCATAGAGTTTTGCGAAACCCAAAAGTTCAGCTTAATACTCTAGTGCCCTGGGGTTTATTAAGGCCTCTACACCTGGCCTTTAGCAGCTTAGTAGTGCCTACAGGCAGCTTATCAGCAGCAGCCCTAATCTTTGTCTGCGTACGGGTTGCTAGACGACTTCACCTCGACCCGTAGCGGTGTGCCCGTCAGGTCAAAGGCTTTGCGTATGCGGCCCTCTAAATATCTTTTGTAGGAATCTGTAATACCTTCGAGAGAATTGCCATGCACCACCACTACGGGCGGATTCATGCCGCCTTGGTGCGCGTAGCGCGGCTTGGGGCGGAACATGCCTGCGCGCTGTGGTGCCTGAAACTGCACCGCTTCCATCAACAAACGCGTCAGCACCGGAGTAGACATTTTGCAGGTAGCTGCTTTGTGCGCCTGCACAATCGACTTCCATACCGGCGCTAAACCTTGGCGCCGGGTAGCCGAGATCATGTGGATGTTGGCAAATTTTAAGAACGATAAACGCAGCTCGATGGAGCGCTGCAATTGCTCGCGCTGGTAGGCATCGACCGCGTCCCATTTGTTAACGGCCAGCACCACCGCACGGCCCGAGTCCAGAATGTAGCCTGCAATGTGGGCGTCTTGGTCGGTAATGCCTTGGGTAGCATCTAGCAGCAGCAGCACCACATTGGCCGACTCAATGGCTTGCAAAGTTTTAACAACAGAGAACTTTTCAATCGCTTCAAAAACTTTGCCTTTGCGACGAATACCTGCGGTGTCGATCAGCTCAAACAGCGTGCCATCGCGTTCAAACGGCACGCTGATTGCGTCGCGTGTAGTGCCCGGCATGTCGAAGGCGACCAAGCGCTCTTCGCCTAGCCAAGTGTTAATCAGGGTGGATTTGCCGACATTCGGGCGGCCTGCTACGGCAAGTTTGATAGCGCCATTGTCTTCTACAGGCTCTGTCTCGTCACCCAACTTAAGCGGTGCAAAAGCCAAGTCCAGCAACTCTTTCATGCCCTGCCCGTGCGAGGCAGAAATCGGCATCACGTCGCCCAAGCCCAGTGCATAAAAGTCAGACACTTGGTGGCCTTCTTTTAAGCCCTCGGCTTTGTTGGCTGTGAGTATCGTGGGCTTGCCCAGCTTACGCAGATAGTTGGCAATGTCGTAGTCTTGCGCGCTAATACCTTCGCGCGCATCCACTACAAATATCACCACATCAGCCTCGGCCACCGCTTGGCGAGTTTGCTTGGCCATTTCTTTGTAGATGCCGCTCTCGGCTGTGGGCTCAAAGCCGCCGGTGTCGATAACGATGTACTCGTGCGTGCCTTGCTTGCCGTTGCCGTAATGGCGGTCGCGTGTAAGGCCGGCATAGTCGGCTACGATAGCGTCGCGTGACTTGGTGAGGCGGTTAAACAGGGTCGATTTGCCGACGTTGGGGCGGCCGACTAAAGCCAATACGGGTTTCACTAGCTAACTTTCAGTCGGTTAAGCGGTCAAGGCTAAACATATTGTTGGGAGAAGAATCATTATTCAGGTGCAAAGCCGTACACACCGCCAGTGCGGGTGACCACGACCAAGTTAGACCCTGCTACCACAGGCGGCGCGGCAACGCCCGAGCTGTTAGTGAGCAGGCGATTTAAGGGCGAACCATCTTCACGCGAGATGAAATGCACCAATCCTGTGCTGTCGCCCACCACCACCGAGCGGCCCAACAGCAGTGGCGAGGTCAAGCTGCGGTACTGCAAACGCTCAGATGTCCAAACGCGCTCGCCGTCAGCACGCTTCCAAGCGATAATTTTGCCGTCTAGCTCTGTGCCTACTACCAAACCTTCATCGCCATGCACGCCCTGGGCCGCATTGGCTGGCTTGGTCCATAGCAAAGTACCGCGGGATGCATCAACACACCCCACAGCGGCTTGGTACGCGCGGGCGCACACCACATTACCTACGCGGCTGGTGCGGCCCACGATGTCGACCAAACGCTCAATCTCGTTGGTGCCGCGTGGCGAGGCTAGTGGCACCTCCCAGCGCACGGTGCCGTTGCCGGGGTTTAGGCCCACCAAGCGGCCGGACAAGCCTGCCACCAAGGTGTCGCCTACTGCTTGCAAGCTGCCCGGTTGCTGCAATACCAGCGGCTCACCCGGGCGCAGCTGCACCCACAATTTACGCCCTGTGGCACCGTCAAAAGCTGTCACGCTGCGGTCGGCTGCCAATACAAATACCCGGCCACCAGCCACCAGCGGCGCGGTGTAGGCCTGCGCCGCCAAGCGCATGCGCCACAGTGGCTTGGCACTCGCGCCAGCCACGCCGCTGCCATCGAGTGCGACCAATTCATTGTCACGCGTCACCACAGCGGCTAATCTGCCGTCAAACCCCGCGCCAGTAGCCACCGCAGCGCCTGCGTTGGTACGCCACACATCACGGCCACTGGCAGCGTCTAGCCCGGCTACGGTGCCGTCGGTGGACGTCACCACCACAACATTGCCCACCACGGCGGGCGTGGCACCCACTGGCACAGCACCTAGGCGGGCTGTCCATGCCTGGCGCACGCCTAGCAAGGCCGTGTTAGCGCCCAGTTCCGCAGGCTTGGGCCTGTTAGCCCCGCCCGAACATGCAGACAGCATCACCATCAATGCTATCGATAAAACAGCTGCTTGAGCAGGTTTTGCTTGGGTTAGAGGGTTAAAAGGCATAAATATTGAAGCTCTGAGAGCTTATTTCCCGTTACTTCTTGTCCGCTGCTGGGGCGCTGGCAGTATTGGCAGCACCAGCGGGGCTGGCCGCTGCCGCAGCAGGCGTGAGTGCGCTGGCTGTTGCTGTAGATGTAGCACCTGCTGGTACAGACGCAGCGGCAGGTAACACTGCGCCAACATCTGCTGCAGGCTTATTGCTAGCAATAAGCGGTGCAGCGTCCACGCCTAGGGCGTTGAGCTTGACCTCAACCAATCGGCGGTATTCGCTGCGCTCGTCAAAGGTTTTGTAGGCTTTTTCGTACTCGGCCTTGGCTTCGGGTTTCTTGCCCTGAGCCATGAAAATATCACCACGGCGGTCGGCTACCAAAGGCGCAAATTCTTTAGAAAAACTGCCGCCCAACTGGGCTATTGCAGCGTCATAACCCTTGGAATCCATCAATAAACCGGCTAGGCGTAGCTTGGCAATCGACTGGTAGCTTTCGTCTTTGGCACTGGCCGACACCCAGGTGAGTGCCGCTTTAGCGCCATCGGCATTGCCCTTTTCTTGCAGCGTGCGGGCAGCCAAGAGGCCTGCTTGGGCGGCGTAGGTGGTGCCGCCAAACTTGTCTTTCATATCGTTAAAAGCACGCTCTGTTTTAGCGGCGTCGCCCGCTTTGGCAGTGCGCTCTACCTCGTCAAACAGGGTAGAGGCTTGCACGGCCTGGCTGCGCTGCCAGTAGTTGTAACCGTTGTAAGCGGCAATACTGCCAAACACTACAATCAAAGCTGCGCTGATAAGGTTGCCGTATTGGTTCCAAAAAGCCTTGAGTTGGTCAAGTTGCTCTTGTTCTTCGAGATCTAAATGTTTTGCCATGGTGCGATTGTAGTGGGGATGGTCTGGAGGTTAATGGGGTAAGGCGGCCAGTGCCGTGCTGGCAGGCTTGCCGCGCTATGCATGGTAGCTAAGAAATGATAGCTTGGGCCAAGAGAGCGGGTGCTGACAGGTCAAACAATTGCTGTGCTGCCAAACCCTCGCTGGCAACACCTGAGCCGCCAGAAGACCCGCGTAAGGCTTTAAGCGCCACTTTGCCTTGCGCCAGCTCGTCTGCGCCAAAAATCAGGGCATAGCGTGCGCCACTGCTATCGGCTTTTTTAAACTGGCTTTTAAAGCTGCCCACGCTGCCATCAGCACTGGCATGCATTTGCACGCTAACGCCCAGTGCGCGCAAGGCTAGCAAAGTGGTGGCTACCGTTGCCGTAGCAGCTGCATCGGGCACTACCGCGTACACATCGGGCACCAGCGCCCTACCCGCCAGCGACTGCTCTTTCACCAGCTCTAACACGCGCTCTATGCCCATGCCCCAGCCGACCGCTGCTGTAGGCTTACCGCCTAGGGTTTCAAACAGCCCGTCGTAGCGCCCGCCGCCGCATAAGGTGCCTTGTGCACCCAGCTCTGTGGTGATGAACTCAAACACCGTGTGGCTGTAATAATCTAGCCCGCGTACCAAGCGTGGGTTGACCGTCCACTGCACGCCGCAGGCTGTGAGCAGCGCTTTCACAGTGTCTAAGTGCTTATGTGACGATTCACCTAAAAAGCTAAGCAGCTGCGGCGCAGCCTGCACCACGCTTTGCATAGCCGGGTTTTTAGTGTCCAGAATACGCAGAGGGTTGGTTTGTAGGCGGCGCTGCGAATCTGCGTCCAGTGCAACGGCGTGCTGATTAAAGTAGGCAACCAGCGCCGCACGGTGCGCTGCACGCTCTGCGGGTACACCCAAACTGTTCAGCTCAATCCGTACATTTTGCAGTCCTAGGCGGCTAAATAACTGGTGCACCAGCAGCATCAACTCAGCATCTACCTCAGGCCCGGCAAAGCCCAAGGCCTCAGCACCTAGCTGGTAAAACTGGCGGTAGCGCCCGCGCTGGGGCCGCTCGTGGCGAAACATGGGGCCCATGTAGTACAGGCGCTTGCCGCCGTCGTACGTGAGGTTATGTTCTATAGCGGCGCGCACCACACCGGGGGTGTTCTCGGGCCGCAAAGTCAGGTGCTCGCCGTTGAGCTTGTCCTCAAACGAGTACATTTCTTTTTCAACAATGTCGGTGCTTTGCCCGGTGCCTTTGACAAACAGCGCGGTCGGCTCGACGATAGGTGTGCGAATGCTGCGATAGCTGCTGAGCGCCATCACGTGGCGCACATGCTCTTCAAACCATTCCCACATTGCCGAGTCGGGTGGCAGAACGTCGTTCATGCCTTTAACCGCAGATAATTTTGAACTCATTTTCGATAGTCTTTTATACGAATCTTACGACGTGCGGTTTATGAAAACTTTAAACTTTCTTGATCCAACGCACATTAGGCAGGCTTTCAAAGTGTGCATCGCAAGTGAGCAACTGTGCACCCGAGAGCAAGGCACTGGCATACACAATCGCGTCTGCTGTAGCTAGTTTGTAGTTTCGGTGAAGCTCAGCAGCTCGCAAGGCGGTCGCCGTGTCCAGTGGCCAAATTTGGCATTTTTGAGTGTAAGCGATGACAACATCAGTTTCTTCTTCACCGCGCTCTCGCATCAGCCATTTTGACAACTCAAGCTGTACAATAGTGGGCACCACGCAGCGCTCACGTGCAGGCATGAAGGGTGCTATCTCGCTGCGCAGCTGCCCGTCAATTAACCACTCGATCCAGGCGGAGGTATCGACCACATAAAGCTGAGCTATGTCTTGTTTGGCAGGTTGGGTAGTGGTGGTTGATTTCTGCGGGTTTGTGAACTTCTTTGCAAGAGATAGGGCCTTTGCCATAGTTTAGAGCCGATCTTTGCGATCACGCACATCGTCCACGCGTGCCCCACGAGCCAAACCCACCAGCTCATCCAATTGGGCAACTGGCATTACCAAAACACCACGCCCTTTGGGTAGAAAAGCAAACTCTTGACCCGGCCGCCAATGATTGAGATCTCGAACCGCTTTAGGGATAGAGATTTGGAATTTTGTGGAAAGGGTAGCAATTGCGGCGTTCATAAAAAAACTCCTAGTAACCAGCATTGTATTCTTACCAAATAAGCATCGATCTTAACACGTAAGAACACCGGAGCAGTTTGGCCTAATCACTAAATTGCGGTCTTAAATAGTCATACCAAGTATGGCGCTTCTTTGGTGCTTATTTAATACGCATGTGCCGCCAAAATTCACAAGTACTTGACATTGTTGGGTCAAACCGTCTCAACTGTATGCCCAAAGCGTTTCTCAATATAGTTCTCCAACAGTATTTGGAATTCGTCAGCTATGCCCGCACCACGCAACGTTAATGCCTTCTCGCCGTCGATAAATACTGGCGCAGCTGGTGCCTCGCCCGTGCCGGGCAGGCTGATGCCAATGTCGGCATGTTTGCTCTCGCCGGGGCCGTTGACGATACAGCCCATGACGGCCACTTTAAGATTTTCAACGCCGGGGTATTTTTTGCGCCATACGGGCATTTGCATGCGCAAAAAGTCGTCAATCTGCTTGGCTAAATGTTGAAAAGTGTCGCTGGTGGTGCGGCCACAACCTGGACAGGCCGTAACGCTGGGCACAAAAATGCGCAAACCCAGCGACTGCAAAATCTCTGACGCGATCACCACCTCTTGCGTGCGCGCCTCGCCCGGTGCGGGGGTAAGCGATACGCGAATAGTGTCGCCAATGCCCTCTTGCAGCAAGATAGACAGTGCAGTGGCCGATGCGACTGTACCCTTGGTTCCCATGCCTGCTTCGGTCAATCCCAAATGCAGCGCATAGTCGCAGCGCTTGGCAAGCTCGCGGTACACGCTGACCAAGTCTTGCACACCCGATACTTTGCAACTCAGCATAATCTGCTCGCCACGCAGGCCCATGGCTTCGGCGCGCTTGGCTGATTCAATGGCTGAGGTAATCAGTGCCTCGTACATTACCTGCTTAGCGTCCCACGGGTCGCTGCGCTGGCTGTTGGTGTCCATCAGGCTGGCCAGCAGTTCTTGGTCTAGGCTACCCCAGTTCACGCCAATGCGCACGGGTTTGTCCCACTTCATGGCCGCATCGATCATTTGGCCAAATTGTTTGTCGCGCTTATCGCCCTTGCCTACGTTGCCGGGGTTAATGCGGTATTTGCTGAGCGCTTCGGCGCATGCGGGCACCTCGGTCAGCAGGCGGTGGCCGTTGTAGTGAAAGTCACCAATCAAGGGGACGTCGATGCCCATTTTGTCCAACTGCTCGCGAATGTACGGCACGGCTTGCGCGGCTTCAATCGTATTGACAGTTATGCGCACCATCTCCGAGCCGGCGATAGCCAGTTCTTTGACCTGAATGGCCGTGCCAATAGCGTCTTCGGTGTCGGTATTGGTCATAGACTGCACGCGCACCGGGGCGTTGCCACCTATTGTAACCACGCGCGGGCCCCACACCACGCTGGACTGGCGCGTGTGACGTTTGGCAGGTACCGACACTGCAATCGGCTGCAGATCAGCTGGTAAACAATGAAGTAAATTATCTTGGCCCATAGCGCACTAATCCCCTGTCTTTTCCTACTTGCTATTTGACTTCAAAACGCAAGACGTTGTCGCGCACTAGGCTTTCACCGTCAAACGGCTTGCCGCGCACGGTTACCGTGGTTTGGTCGGCACGGCCTACTGTTACGCGCAGGGGCACTGTGCCATTGGCAGCGGCAGATTCGCCCGCAGCCAGCAGCTTGCGCAAGGTGACCTGGCCACGCGCGTCTACCACCTCGACCCACGACTCGCCGTTAGCACGAAACACTATCAAACCGTCTACCGCCGCACTGTCTACAGCAGTACCTGGCACAGCGGCTGTGGATACTGTAGGGGTAGAAACCGCCACGCTAGTAGTAGAGCCCAACGCCTGCGTGTCGGCACCGGCCAGTTTAACGCCGCCATCATTAGTCAGCACCGAACCCGCGCCCATGGCGGTGCCCGTGCTGTCGCCGCTGCCGGGCGAGCTACCCAGCGTCGTGTCTTTTAAACCGCTAAACGCTGAAGACGCAGCATCGCTAGTTTTTTTCGATATATCGGGCAAAAAAATCAATACCAAAGCACCCAACAGTAGCGCTATTACAGCCAAACCCGCAGGTTTGCTCAACGCTGTCATGGCACTGGGCGCTGGCGCGTTCGACGGCATGCGAAAAGGGGTATTCATGCTGGGCGGCGCGTTGCTTAAGCTTTGTCGGTAAGTCTGCGGCAATTTCGCCAAGATCTCGGTGGGGTCTACCTTTAAGGTGCGGCACACGCTGGACGCCAGAGCGCGCGCAAACACCGCGTCGGGCAGCTCGTCAAAACGGTCGGCTTCTAGTAGCTCCAGCTTTTTGACCGGCACCTTCAGTGACACGGCCAGAGCGGCGATATGCAGGCCATATGCCTCGCGTGCCGCTCTGAGCAATTGCCCGGCACTGTAGCCATTGTCTTGGCTTGCATCATAGCCATCCGCCATGGCTTGTACGCCATCAGTCATTGAACACTCCTTTTTCCAGTGCGAACAGTTCAGACGATTGCGGGAAGCGCCGCTTGAGTTGACCGCTAAGCTGACCCATGGCAACGGTGTCGCCTAATTTTCGCTCGATCTTGATGCCTAACCACAGCGATTCTGCGTTGGCAAACTCGCCATTGTTCAAGCGCCTGATGTAGAACTGCGAGCGCTTAAAGTCGCCGCGCTGGTAGAGCAAATTAGCCAAGTTGTAGCCGGTAATCGGATTGGCAGCGTCTAGCTCGTAGGCCTTAGCTAGCGACCGTTCGGCAGGCTCTTTTTGCCCATCGGCTAGCTCGCACAGCCCTTGGGCCATTAAAGTTTTGGCTTGGTCGCCATACAGCGGCACCGCTAGCGCTTGTTTGAAGTAGGTGTAGGACTCAGGATAGCGCTGCTGCTGGCACAGCATCCAGCCAAAGTTGTGCGCAGCGTTGGCGTCACGTGGGTTTAAAGCGATAGACCGGCGAAAGCTGTCTTCGGCCAATCGCGGGTCGTTTAAACGCATGTAAATCAAGCCGCGCAAATTATAGGCGTCGGCAAAATTAGGGTCGTTGTTCAGCGCTTGTTTGATCTCGTCTAGCGCAACGGTAGTTTTACCTTCATTGAAGTAGCCTGTGGCCAGCTCTAGCCGCAGGCGTGCGCGCTTGCGGCTGTCGGGCTCGTCTGAATCGGTAACGATGTCTTTGCGGTTGGCTGAGTCGGCGCCCGCGTCGCTGCGCGTAACACAGCCTGTCAGCAGGCTGGCTGCCATCAGTAGCGCAGAGCCTGTCAGCGCCCATACAGCAGGTTGCACCCGTGTTGAAGCGGGGGTCTGCAAATTGTGGGCAGCTGTCATAGTGTGTCCTTCATATAGGGGCTTTGAGATTAGCTTTGCGGCAGCGCAGGTGTGGGTTCTGGTCTTAGCTGCGCGTCCATGGACGCATCTTTGCGCATCATCACTACGCGCCGCTGGGCCATGCGCTGCGTGGCCTGGGTGCGGTCTTGCACATCGCCGGCCAACTGGCCGCACGCTGCATCAATATCGTCACCACGGGTTTTACGCATAGTGGTAACGATAGCACTGTTATGCAAAATCTGGGCAAATTGCGCTACAACTTTTGCACTGGACCGCAAAAGCCCTGAGGCCGGAAACGGGTTAAACGGGATCAAATTGAACTTTACGGGCAGCTGCGCCTGCTGCACCAAGCGCACCAGTTCGTGCGCATGCTCGGGCGTGTCGTTCACGCCGTCTAGCATGCAGTATTCAAAGGTAATGAAGTCGCGCGGTGCAAACTCTAGGTAACGTTTACACGCGGCCAATAGCTCTTGTAAAGGGTATTTTTTGTTCAGCGGCACCAGATCGTCACGCAGCGCGTCATTTGGCGCGTGTAAAGAGACAGCTAGCGCTACCGGACATTCAGCCGCCAGCCGGTCGATCATGGGCACCACGCCCGAGGTAGACACTGTCACGCGGCGGCGCGACAGGCCGTAGGCATGGTCGCTGAGCATGGTTTTAAGCGCAGGGACCCGCGCATTCATGTTTTGCAACGGCTCGCCCATGCCCATCATCACTACGTTAGAAATCACCCGCTCTTGTGTGCCCAACAGCTTGCGCATGGTGTGTTCAGCAAACCACAGTTGGGCGATGATTTCGCCGCTGGTGAGGTTACGGCTAAAGCCCTGATGGCCCGTAGAGCAAAAACGGCAGCCCACCGCGCAGCCCGCTTGGGACGATATGCACAGCGTAGCGCGGTCGTCCTCGGGGATATATACGGCCTCTACGGCGTCGCCGTTGCCCACGTCAAACAGCCATTTGATAGTACCGTCAGTGGACTTTTGCTCGGTCAGGACTTTAAGCGGCTCAATATGGGCCGTGGTGGCCAGCTTTTCGCGTAGTGACTTGGCCAAATCGGTCATTTGGCTAAACTCAGACGCGCCTTTTTGGTGGATCCAGCGGTACAGTTGGGTGGCGCGAAAGCGTTTTTCTCCCAACCCCTCGCAAAAAACGGCCAGACCTTCGAGATCAAAATCAAGAAGGTTGGCCGTCATAGTGGGGTGCTGTCGGCTTGCGCCGACGTGTCCTTTGAATGGATGTTGGTGTACTACGAATTAACGTCAGTGCCTGAACACTTAACGCGAGTACACATTCATGCCGGGGAAGAAAAAAGCGATCTCTTGCGCAGCCGTTTCGGCAGCGTCAGAGCCGTGCACGGCGTTCGCGTCAATGCTGTCAGCAAAATCGGCGCGGATGGTGCCTTTGTCGGCCTTTTTCGGGTCGGTAGCGCCCATCAAATCGCGGTTTTTAAGGATAGCGCCCTCGCCTTCCAGCGCCTGGATCATCACCGGGCCAGACACCATAAAGCTGACCAAGTCTTTAAAGAACGGACGTGCTTTGTGCACAGCATAGAAAGCCTCAGCCTCGCCTTGTGACAGGTGGGTCATTTTGGCAGCGATCACCTTCAGGCCAGCGCCTTCAAAGCGTGCATAGATTTGACCAATAACGTTTTTAGCTACAGCGTCAGGCTTGATGATGGACAGAGTGCGTTCGATTGCCATGATGGAGGTTTTTCCCAATGAAAAGTAGGTGTTGACTTGGTAACAAGTTAGCCTGCTATTCTAACCCGTTTGCGTGACAGATGGCCAAAAACGCCGCGTAAACAGGCGGCAGCGTATGTGACGCACTCCGGTTTGCCCGCACTTTAGTGCTGCGCGTTGACTAGCTGAACAAAACAAGCTTTTTATACATCGAATCAACCTGCAGGGCAATAGATGACTGCTCAAGCAGCTATAGTAAATATAGTGTCCAAGCTGTAAATTGCCAGTCTATCCAGTAGTGAATCTTGTTACTATAAGCTGCCTATTTGAATTTTTCAGTACTGCCTAACATGCCATCCGCCCTAGATACAACCAATGCACCGCTATCGATTGGTGACATTGCCCAGCGCATTCGCCTGATTCGCGGCCAGCGGGTGATTTTAGATACCGATTTAGCCGCTTTTTACGGTGAAACCACCAAACGGTTTAACCAGCAGGTCAATCGCAATTTGGCGCGTTTTCCTGCGGGGTTCATGTTTCAGCTAGACGAGGAAGAGTTTGCCTCTTTGAGGTTGCAAATTGCAACCTCAAACGCGGACGGCAGCCCAAAGGGTGGCCGGGGCGGTCGCCGTTATGCACCCATGGCGTTCACCGAGCATGGCGCAATCATGGCCTCTATGGTGCTTAATTCAACGCGTGCCACTGAGCTGAGTATCTACGTGGTGCAGGCCTTTGTCGAGCTGCGCAGCATGCTGGCGACGAACCGGGAACTGTCGAACAAGCTGCATTTGCTGGAGCGCAAAGTCACCAAGCATGACCAGGCTATCAGCGAGTTGATTGATTCGATGCGCCAGCTGCTGGCTGCGCCTGAGCCGCATAAACGGCCGATTGGATTTATCACGCCAGACGATACACCCAAGCCTAAAGCAATCAAGGCGGCTGTAGCCGTGAAGGCTGCTAATAAGAAGTAGCGCAACGCTTGCGCGCTTGGGTGGTCACAACTTGTGATCACCTTACAAAACTCCAGCTCTTAGCAACTAAGCGAGTGCTTTTTAATTTAGAAATAGAAGATAAACGGGCCGCTTGCGCACGTAGATACGGCTCAAGAAGCTATTTATTTTGTAGCTAACGGAAGTGTCAAACTGACTCAACTATTTGCCGATACCAAGCGGATGGGCACCTTCCAGCGAAGTCTTTTTGCAAATTTTTAGCTGCCTCCCGTTGGTTACTTTCACGCAAACTGTAGCACTCAGTAATCGTTTTTTGAGCTGCGTGATTCCATCGCGTATCCTCATGCGCAGCGCTTAATAACACATCTGCGGCTAGCTCGGGGTTGAAATCGTGTTGAGGTAATAAATCTTGGATTAGCAAACGAATCAAGTTAATTTGCTCGTCATTCATTTCAACACCAGATACCAACTTACCAGATTTGAAATCCGATAGCATGGCGTATGCCAGCTCAAGGTAATTATGGCTCACACATATCCCCTTTTTTCTTTGGTTTGCACATGTGAAACGGCCAGTCTCCAGAGCCTGAGCTTATACAGCGATCCATACAGGTTTGGCAACTACCACTCCATCCATAGTTAACACAGTCAGCGTAAGTGCGGACACAAAAATCTTTATTTTCTTTAGGCCAAGGCTCACCTCTGGGCGGATCGTTATCACGTCCCCAATCTGGTAGCTTAGGTCGTTTGTCTGTTGTGTACCACCATGTTGCGCCGCCAATAATCGGTATCCCCCAAATAATGAGTGGAGCTATCGCTATTTCGCCTGTCGGATCTGTAAAGCTAAGAAGGTTGCAACCTACATACGCAAATTTATTCCAGCCACCCTTTAAATCTATAGGATCAGCCTGCGTGTACCTGTCGTTGTTAGGCGAATACGAGCGCATCCAATTAAAGTGCAGCCGAGACTCCTTATCAAAGTACTGCCCCGGATAGCGCAAATTGAAGGTGACTTCAGCAATCGTCGTTGTTCCCGCATTCGGCGTCGTTGCCGGGTCGACGAATCTATTTCTAGCCAAGATAGGCTGCTCATCCCCAAACGCACTGAACGCCCACTGCCAAGCTACTTGCTTGCTGGAGTTCGTGAGTCGTCTTGGGGTGCTCAGGTGATCTGTCTGCACGGCGTAGTGTTTATTGCCCGTGTACGTGGCAATAGGCATCGGCCCCGCGGGCGTGGGCAGGTAGACGTAGTGGCTACTGCCGGTGCTGTTGGCTCCGCCAGAGCCTTGTTCGTAGAGCAGGCTGCCGTCTTCATCGTAGTAGTAGGTGTAGCCTAGCTTCTCGCTGACTGTGGGGGCGGCAGTGGTCGTATTGCCACCCCACAAACTGGCAAAGAAGTTCGCCAGCGTTTGCATCACGCCGGGGTCGGCGGGGTTGCTGCCCGACGAGACCGGCGCAAACAAAGGCTCAGTCTTGAACAGGCGCTGGCCTAGGGCGTTGTGCACGTACCTTGTGGTGGGGGCATCTATGCCTACCCCGGTGGTGACATCGGCTAAGCGGTTGGCCGCGTCAAACTCGTAGCTGCGCAGGCCGTCTTTGAGCATTGCGCCGTTGGCGTCGTGGGTGTAGTTCACATTCGATGTAGCTCCGGTGGTGGCGGTGCCGGCTAGCTGGGTCTGCGTAAAGCTGAGCAAGCGGTTGCTGGTGGGGTCGACCGTGTAGGTGCGGCGGGTGGTGCTGGAGGCTGTGCCCTGCCCTGTGGTCTGGATGCTGGTTAGGCGGTTGCCGTTGGCGTCGTAGGTAAAGCTAGGCGATTTCGCACGCGCGCAGCGGCGTGACCGTGTGCGACTACGTGATGTGGGACGAGTTTTATGCATCGAATCGGGCCGTAGGGCAATAGATACCTGCTCAAGCAGCTATGGAATATGTAGTGGAAGTCTCAAATTCAAAATCTGGTGACTGATTTTCTGAAGCGTGTAAAAGCTTCATTTTCACTACTCAACAATCCGAGGGTTTCATACGCTCTGGTTAAGGCGTCTTGTGTGAAGGGTGTATTTTCAAGATTAGCAAGCCATAGAACCCACTCTTGAACAGCTTGGCATTCTGTTTTAGATAGCAACGTCCATCGCTCAAGAAAGAATGTATCCCAAAGAGAAATATCTGGACTGCGGTCAAGCATTCCAATCAGAGCATGAATGACGATCAGCCCAGGTTGATTTTCACGGATGCTTGCGCAAAGTGCTCCCGGTAAAAAATAACAAAACGCCAAAGGATTGAACCCAGAGAACGCGTCTGAGAAACGCTCTAGCACATCGCCTGTAAGGCTTGACCATAAGACGTTTTGAAAATGCAAAGCATCCTCATAAATATCGGTTGGCGAGTGGTCGCTAGGAACCAACTGCCTCGGTTTTTGACGCTCACAGAACGCCTTCTCCAGATCATTCAAAATGTTCATTGCATTAACCTTGAGCAAACACCTGCGTTTGACCAAGCTGCAGCCTGCGCTTGTTGATGGCCTAGGTCACCACCGGACCAACAACTCTCATCTCGTTTAGCCCTTGCAGCGCCCAGTTCGACCCATGCGGTATATCGTCTTTGCAGTTCAAATTTTGGCATGCCAGCGCGGCAGGCACCTAACTGACCAGCCTTTGTTTTTGCTTCTTTAACCTTCTTGTTCAATTCATCGCAATTCGGTCCACCGCTGCAAAAATCTTCAACCGCGCTACCAACTGCACCACCTATGCGGCCCCCAGCAACGCCCCCGATCACTGCTCCAGCAATAGTGCCGCCACCAGGCTCTATGAGGGTTCCAATTGCCCCACCCGCTGCGCGACCTCCCCATCGACCAATTGTTTCGCCAACAGCTTGACCAGCGGCTGCCAGACCCAAAGGATCTGAAAAGCTCAGAGGGTTGTTTTCAGAGTACGCAAATTTATTTCAACCGCCCGCGAGATCAATAGGATCGCTTTGGCTGTAGATACCCCAGGACGTGCATCCGCCGTAAACGAGCGGGTTTTCCTGATGCGAATCAATGAGTTGAGCTGCTAAGACGAAGACGGCACCTGTGAGCG
>JAYSWJ010000249.1:0-8130 GCA_043718065.1 Polaromonas sp. | reverse complement strand
CAAAGCCGTGTTTGTAGAAAACATGACCAATGCCAAGCTGCTAGCCCAACTGGCCAAGGATGCTGGTGTTGTGCCCGGTGCGGCACTGTATGCCGATGCATTGTCTGCTGCGGACAAGCCCGGTGCCAGCTACTTGCAAATGATGCGCCACAACATTACGCAATTGGCAGCGGGTATGCAAAAAAACTGATCTTTAAAACGGGTCTTATCTCCCGCCGTGCTCAGAGGGTGTTTCTAGTCTGCGGCACAGCACCGTCAGTATCCAAGTCATCACCAAATACATGGCCGAGATAGCCAAATACGGCTCCCAGTAGCGCGAATAGGCACCCGCTACTGTGCGGGCGGCCATGGCCAGCTCGGCCAGGCCGATGGCAGACACTAATGAGGAATCTTTGAGTAGTGTGATGGCTTCGTTCACCAGCGGCGGCACCATGCGGCGCAGGGCTTGGGGCAGCACAATAAAACGCATGGACTGCTGGTGGCTTAGGCCCAAGCTTTGCGCGGCCTGCGTTTGGCCACGCGCTATCGAGATAATGCCTGCACGCACAATCTCAGAGATATAGGCTGCAGCGTTTAGCGTTAGCGCCAATGCGCCCGACATGAAGGCACCATAGTTTTGGCGCAGCTCGGCGGCGGCCTCGCCGGTTAGCAGTAGGCCGTATTCAGGGTGAATTAACGTGGGCATCAGTGCAAAGTGCACTAGCAAAATTTGCACAAATAGCGGTGTACCTCTGAAAAAGCCTACATACGCTACGCACACCCAGCGCACTATTCGACGCCAGCCTGTAGCGTGTTGTGAGGTAACCAGGCCGATCAACAAGCCAGCGGCTAGGCCCAGTACCAAAGCTATCACGGTCAGCTGCACCGTCATCCATACGCCCTGCACAAACAGGGGTGCATATGGCGTGAGGATGTCCCAACGTAAATCCATGGGAAGGTGCAGTGCGCGAGAAGGCTTAAATTACTTGGATGCAGCAGCGGCAGGTGCCGCGGTAGCAGCAGCCACAGCGCCCGCAGCGGGCTTGACACCAAAGTATTTCACGTGGATGGCTTCGTAGCTGCCGTCAGCTTGGATAGCGGCCAGTCCATCGTTAATTTTCTTTTGCAGTTCGGTGTTGCCGCGCTTCATGGCTACACCGTACTGCTCGGGCGTAAACGATGCGTCGCTGACGCTTTTAAACTTGGCTGCTGGGTTGTTTTGAATGTAGTGTTGCACGACACCATTGTCAGCCACCACAGCGTTCACGCCGCCAGCTTCCAGCTCTTTCAGGGCCAATGGGGTGGACTCAAAACGCTTGATGTTGGCGCTGGTTTTACCCAACAGTTTTTGCACTACTTCGTCGCCTGTGGTGCCGGTTTGTACGCCCACCTTCAAAGACTTGAGGTCGTCAAACTTGGCTACTTTAGAGCTGTCTTTAACGGCAATCAATTGGTTAGCGTTGAAGTAGGGCAAAGAAAAATCCATCGTCAGCTTGCGCTCGTCGGTGATGGTAACGGCAGACACCACCATGTCGCGCTCGCCTGTGTCCAGCGTTTTAAAAATGCCTTCCCAAGGGGTGTTGACAAACTTGACCTCAATGCCCGCTTTGGCCGCTGCAGCTTTAATTACATCAATATCAAAACCTACGATCTCGCCGCTGGGGGCTTGCGATTCAAACGGCGCGTAGGCGGCATCGGTACCTACCACGTACACCTTGGCTGCCGCTGCTGGGGCAGAAGCCGCTGCCGCTGGAGCCGGGGCGGCGGGGGCCGCAGGTGCAGGGTCCGGTGCTTTGCTGCAGCCTGCGATAAAGGCAGCAGATGCGAAGGCTAGCAAAGCCAAGCGGCGTGTAGAAGATACCGTGGTCATAGAGAGTTCCTTGAAAATTAAAAAAGTAACATAGTTTAAGCCTAGACGTGCATAACGCGTGCCAGCCTGATATTTTTTTGTTTCAGACTTGCAACAGCCAAGTCGGGATAGTCTGAAATCAGCCCATCCACGCCCATAGCGATCACGCTGTCCATGTCGGCGGCGGTGTTGACCGTCCACGGGATTACCCGCAGGCCCAACGACTGTGCGTGCGTCACCAAAACGACCGTTAAATCGCCAAAATAGGGTGACCAAATCTTGCCGCCCGCAGCCGCGACCATACTGGGCACGTCGGCATGGTCTTGCGTCGCTACGGGGCCTGTCCAGCGCGGGCGCCCGGGCTTGGGGGTGATGTTGTCTGTCCATGGCTGCTGGGCTGTCAGGCAGGCCGTGCGCAGGCCGGGGGCCAACTGCTGCACCAGCGCTAGCGTGCGCCAGTCAAAGCTTTGGATGATTACGCGCTGCGCCATGCCATGCCCGTGCACCACGGCCAGTAGTGCGTCTACAAAAACTTGTGGGCTGACCGTCTCATCGGGGTGTTCGGGTGAGATTTTGGTTTCGATATTGAAATGCAGAGTGCTATCTTGGAAGGCTTCAAAAACCTCGGCCAGTGCAGGCATCCGCGTGCCGTCTAGCGGCGTTTGCTGCGGGAAGCGCTGGGCGTAGGCGCTGGCGGGGTTGATGCGGCCCACGTCGAAGCTTTGTAGGGTTTGGAAAGTAAGCGAATTGACCAGTATGGGCGCAGCAATCCACTGACCCTGCGCATCCCGCGTGATCTCTGGGTTCAGCGCGCGGTCATGGCTGACCACCACCACACCGTCACTGGATAGGCATACATCCATCTCCAACGTGCTGACGCCGATGCGCAATGCCTCTTGGTACGCAGGCAGCGTGTTCTCTGGCAACAGCCCACGCGCGCCACGGTGGCCCTGCAGGTCGAAAAAGGTGCTTTTCATGCCCATATTATGGTGTAAATAGGCCATTAACCCAAGTAAATCCTGCTCAAGCAGCTATGAAATTAATAGTATTAATTTACAAAAAATCCGATGCCAACTACTAAGATCTAAGCCTCTGCCTGCACTATTGAGGCAGTCTTAGTTTTGTCAAACCACAGCGTGATGTACGCCAGCACTGCAAATGGCACACCGGCCCACGACAGGTGGACAAAGCCCAACGTATCGATCAACGCACCGCTGAGAATAGTGCCCAGCGCCGTGCCTAGGTAAATCATTGATCCGTTCAGGCTAAGTAGCAGCGGTGCCTGTGCAGGTGCCAAACTGGCCAGGCGCGACTGCTGCGGTGCAGCCAGTGAGAAACCCACGACCCCCCAAACGATAAACAGCGACATCACTAACGGGTAGCTGCCCTGCGTAAATGGTAGTAGCACCGTAGTGGCAGTAAACAACGCCAAACTGACCCGCAGTGCGCGGACAGCACCAAAACGGTCTGACGCCCACCCACCTACAAACGTGCCCACCACACCACTTACGCCAAACAATACCAAGGTCACACTCAACTGCTGGGCAGACATGGGAAACAGCGCCAGCATCAACGGCCCAACGTAGGCAAACACACTAAAAATAGCCACAAAATACAGTAGCGTGCGCAGCCACACCCGCAGTATGTCGGGGCGGCGAATGGCTGCGCCCAGCCCGGCAAAGCTGGCACCGAGTGCAGCCATGTCACGCGGCAAAAAATAGGTCAGCGCAGCCAGCGCCAGCGCGCTGCACACCACCACCAAGATAATCGGCGCGCGCCAGCCGTAAGTAAAGCCCAGCCACGTGCCCAGTGGCAGGCCGATGGCGTAGCTCAGGCCAATGCCTAGAAAAGTAAATGCCAGCGCACGTGCCCGCATGGCAGGTGGCACCAGCGTTACCGCTACACCCGAGGCCAGCGCTGAGAACATGGCCCCCACACCCATCAGCACCCGGCCACCCAGCAGGCTGAGCAAATCGGGGGCCGCAACGCATGCCAAACCACCGATTAAAAACAACACTAGCGCCAACTGCATGGCCAATTTCCGCCGCCATTTGCCGGTGGCCACAATCACCAGCGGTGCTAAAAAAGCCGACGCAATCGCATATGCCGTCATAGCCTGGCCTGCAGCGGCTACGCTAACACCCAGACCTTCACTCATGGGTTTTAAGATGCCAGTGAGCACGAAGGCACCGGTGCCGATAACTAAATTAGTCAGTGCAAAGAGATAGAGGACAGGTGGCATGGCGTCAGTCGATCCGTGCGCCAGATTTTTGCACTGCCGCGGCCCATTTAGGCATTTCTGAATTTAAAAATTTAGCAAAATCATCGGCCCCTAAAAATGCCGGATCGGCACCTTGGCTGATCATGCGGTTGCGCACCTCGGGCAGGGCCAGCACTTGTTTGAAGGCGTCGCTCAGTTTGTCGATGATCGGTTTGGGTGTGCCTGTGGGGGCGAGAAATCCATAAAACCCCACCACATCAAAATCTTTGGCCATTTTTGTTTCTATCACCGTGGGCACGTCGGGCAAAGCCGGGTTACGCTCGCGGCTGGTAACGGCCAGGGCGCGCACCTTGCCTTGCTTGTGGTACTGCGCTGCCTGCGGAATACTCTCGGCCATAAACTGCACTTGCCCTGCGATCAAATCGGTAAACGCCGGTGCGCTACCGCGGTACGGGATGTGCACCATAAACAGCCCTGTTTCAGACTTGAACATCTCTGGCACTAGGTGGCTGATGCCGCCATTGCCTGCAGACCCATAGTTGATCTTGCCAGGGTTGGCCTTGGCGTACTGCACAAACTCAGGCAAGGTTTGCGCCTTGACACTGGGGTTGACCAAAAGCGCCAGTGGCTGCATGGTCGTGCGGGCAATGGGTACAAAATCTTTCAACGTACCGTAGGGCAGCTTGCTGTACAGGCCAGGGTTAATCACCATCACGCCGGTGTTGGCCAGCATCAGGGTGTAGCCATCGGGCGCGGCTTTCATCACGTCTTGCGCGCCTACGATACCGCCTGCACCAGCTTTGTAGTCCACCGTAACAGGCTGGCCCAAAATGCCTTGCAGCTTGTCAGTCAGCAGCCGTGCATGCTGGTCTAGCGGGCCACCAGCAGGAAAGCCTACAACGATGCGGATGGGTTTGTTAGGAAAGGTTTGTGCCCATGCGGGCTGTGCAAAGCCGAGTCCAATAAGCGACACGGCCAGCAGTGTTTTGAGGGTTTTCATGGTGTGATGTGATAACGCTAAAAGCGCATGATAACCAGCCATAGTGAACTTTGCACTTAGGAGTATTACCCCGTGACCGAGCCTTTGTCTATTGACCGCGCTGACAGTACCGCCAGCACTGCAGCACCACACTTTAAATTTTGGCCTGCGCGCCTGCCGCGCAGCATCACACCGCCCGCTGGTTCACTGTGGAATAACTTGGCTGTTAACGCCATGCGCTACCCCGATAAAGCCGCATTGGTGTTTTTTGACACGCACACATCCTACGTACAATTGCTACAAAAAGCGCAGCTACTCGCGCAGTATTTAAAAGGCCTAGGCGTCAAAAAAGGCGACAGAGTGGTGGTGTGCATGCAAAACTGCCCGCAGCTGGTGATCAGCCATTTTGCAGTGCTGCGGCTAGACGCCGTAATAGTGCCCGTCAACCCGATGAACAAAGCGCAAGAGCTGCAGCACTACATCACCGACCCCGACACGCAGGTGGCAATTACCACCGCAGACTTAGCAGGTGAATGGGCCACAGCGTCTAACACTTTGCCACAAGCGCAGCAGCTAAAGCATTTGTTGATTACCCATTTTGCCGATGCGTATGGCAACACAGCAGCCGACGACATGCCTCTGGCGTGGCGCGACTGGCTGCAAACGCAGCACACTGAACCAGCGCTAAGTACGGGTGCGTGCCATGCCTGGGGCAATGTGATGGCGGCAATGGAGCGTGCGCAGGTTGATAGTGCAGCAGACCTGCCACCAGTGACCGCCACCTCCGATGATTTGGCCGTGCTGCCCTACACCAGCGGCACCACCGGCTTGCCCAAGGGCTGCATGCACACGCACGGCAGCGTCATGCATAACGCGGTGGCCAGTGGCATGTGGGCTGGCAGCTCGGCAGCCAACGTCACACTGTGCGCTGTGCCTATGTTCCACATCACCGGCATGGTTAGCGTGATGCACGCCACGTTGTTTGGTGGCGCCACACTGGTTATCATGCCGCGCTGGGACCGCGACTTGGCAGGGCGTTTGATATCGCGCCGCAAAGTCAGCCACTGGACGAATATTCCCACCATGGTGATCGACCTGTTGGCATCGCCCAGTTTTGAGCGATATGACCTGCGCAGCTTGGTCTACATTGGCGGTGGCGGCGCGACCATGCCGCAGGCCGTGGCGCAAAGATTATGGGAGCAGTTTGGCCTGCGTTACTCTGAAGGCTATGGCCTGACAGAAACTGCAGCACCCAGCCACAGCAACCCGCCCGATGCCACCAAACAGCAATGCCTGGGCGTGCCCTTCATCAGTGCCCAAGCGTACGTGATTGACCCCGACACATTGCTAGAGATGCCCCAAGGTGAGCAGGGCGAGATCATCATGCACGGACCGATGAATTTTCAAGGCTATTGGAAGAACCCACAGGCTACGGCCAAAGCGTTTATTGACTTTAATGGTACAAAGTTTTTTAGAAGCGGCGACTTGGGCCGCATGGACGAAGACGGCTATTTCTTCCTGACCGACCGGCTAAAGCGCATGATCAACGCCAGTGGTTTTAAAGTGTGGCCTGCCGAGGTAGAAGCGCTGATGTTTAAGCACCCCGCCATCGCCGAGGCCTGCGTTATCAGCACGCAAGACGACTACCGTGGCGAAACGGTCAAAGCCGTTATCGTGCTGCGTAAAACGCATTTATTCACCACGGCAGATGATATTTTGCAGTGGTGCCGCGACACCATGGCCGTATACAAAGCTCCGCGTATAGTGCAGTTTGTAGACGTGCTGCCCAAGAGCGGCAGCGGCAAGGTGATGTGGCGCGCACTGCAAGAGGCTGAAAAATAGCGTGCTATCTTTCAGCCAGCCCGGTTAAAAATTACCGAATTTGCGGCACGTTCTTCAAAGCCTTCACCGCGCCCTCGCCCATCGCTGCGCCAAAGCGCTTGGCCAATCGCTCAGCCACATTGTCGCGGCGGGTGTAGTCGACAATGTCTTCGGCTTTGACCACTTCACGCGCAACAAAATCTAGCGTACCTAGCTGGTCAGCCAAGCCCAGCTCTATGGCTTGCTGCCCGCTCCAAAACAAGCCGCTGAACATCTCGGGCGTTTCTTTGAGTTTTTTGCCACGGCCTTTTTTGACCGTGTCGATAAACTGGGTGTGAATTTGGTTCAGCATGCCCTGGGCAAACGCGCGCTGCTTCTCGGTTTGCGGGCTAAACGGGTCTAAAAAGCCTTTGTTTTCACCGGCTGTCATCAAGCGGCGCTCAACGCCTAGCTTTTCCATCAAACCGGTAAAGCCAAAGCTGTCCATCAACACGCCGATGCTGCCCACAATACTGGCTTTGTCTACATAAATCTCGTCCGCCGCCACAGCAATGTAGTAGGCCGCGCTGGCGCAGGTCTCTTCTACTACCGCGTAGACAGGTTTTTTGTGCTTTTCTTTCAAGCGAATGATCTCGTCGTTGATCATGCCGGCCTGTACTGGGCTGCCACCGGGGGAGTTGACCAGCAACACAACAGCTTTGGCAGCATCGTCTTCAAACGCGGCGCGCAGCGCGGGAATGATGGTGTCGCTGCTGGCTTCGCTACCCGAGGCAATTTCGCCTTTGATTTCGACCACCGCTGTGTGGGCGGTGGTCATGTCTTGGCCCATACCGGTGGTATCTGGACGAAACAGCATCCAAGCCACGGCGATGAAAAATACCAGCCACGCCAGGCGGGTAAAGGTTTTCCATTTGCGGGCTGATTTTTGCTCGTTTAACGCGGCAAACGCCAGCTTTTCTAGCGTGGCGCGCTCCCAACCGGGTGCATTGGTGGGGTCTTTTTTGTCACCATTTACTATGTTTTTCATAGCTGGTTGATCATTATTTACTTGGGTTTCAGGGCTATTTTGATTAAAAATATTGGCCTGGGGCCCGTCGGTTGGACCACTGGCAGGCGTCAAGGAGGGGTCTTGTTTAGGTGTGGGGTCGTAACTCATATCAGAACTCGATGGTTTTTAGGTAGTTACCAGTATGCCAGTAGACCACGCCGTCTTCTTCGGTGAGGTTAATTTTTACCAATCCGCCCGTGCAGGGGCCACCACTGCACGCACCTGTGCTGGGC
>JAYSWJ010000248.1:0-3254 GCA_043718065.1 Polaromonas sp. | reverse complement strand
GGTGCCCACGATGTTGGTTTGGATAAAGTCCTCGGGGCCGTGGATAGAGCGGTCTACATGGCTTTCGGCGGCAAAGTTGACGATGGCGCGCGGCTGGTGCTGTGCCAGCAGTGCGCTTACTATGGCGGTGTCGGCAATATCGGCATGCACAAAAATATGCTGCGGGTTGCCTTGCAGGCTGGCCAAATTGTTGGCATTGCCGGCGTACGTGAGCTTGTCTAGGTTGATGACGGGCTCTGCGCTGCTAGCGCACCAGTCCAAAACAAAATTACTGCCAATAAAGCCTGCGCCGCCAGTTACTAAGACCATTGTGTCAACCTTATGAAAAAATTCGATCTAATTATGGCAGTTTGCCGGGTAACATCACCCCCATGCTTGCAAAATTGATGGGTTGGTTGTTACTGGGAATTGTGCGTCTGCTGACTGGTGCACAGGCGCGCTGGTATGGCTGCCCGCCCAAGGCAGAGCAGCGTATTTACTTTGCCAACCACCAAAGCCATATAGATTTGGTGATGATCTGGGCCGCTTTACCTACCGAGCTGCGCAGCATCACGCGGCCTATTGCAGCCAAAGATTATTGGACCAAAACGCCGTTTAAAAAGTGGATCACCACTGCCGTGTTTAACGCCGTGTATGTAGACCGCGAGCGTACCGATGGCGCAGATCCGCTGCAGCCGCTGGTGGACGCGCTAGACAAAGGCGACTCGATTATTTTGTTCCCCGAGGGCACGCGCGGAAGCGAAGAGCTGCCCCAGCGCTTTAAATCAGGCCTGTACAACCTGGCGCTGCGCTTTCCGCATGTGGTGCTGGTGCCCGCGTGGATCAATAATATTCAGCGTGTGATGCCCAAAGGTGAGGTTGTGCCCGTGCCCATACTGTGCAGCGTGACCTTTGGCGCGCCCATGCAGGTGCTGCGCCACACGCTGCACCAAGGCGAGGTAGAAACCGATGGCGAACACTACCGTGCAGGCGCGTCAGGCACTGCGGGCACCGAGATGGTTGAAGACCATGCCCATTTTGCCGACCGCGCACGCAGCGCTGTGATAGCGTTGCGCGATATTTAAAGGCTGGCAAAAATGAACCAATTTTTACGCAACCTTACGCCCGGCCAGCAGGTGGGCCTGCTGTTTGTCATTTTGTTTGGCATGTTGATGATTGCCACCATCACGCTGCTAGTGGTGTCGCTGCGCGAGCGTGAATCTGCCCGCGGCCAAGTGCGTGCTGCGGCGGTGGGAAGCCTGTCGGGCCTGCTCAGCACCTCGTGGTTGATTGCGATTGTGTTTTGGGTAGGCTGGGCCTCGGGCGAACGGGTGGCCACGGCGCTGTTTGCCGTCGTGTCGTTTTTTACCCTGCGCGAATTCGTCACCTTGTCACCCACCCGCCGGGGTGACCACCGCAGCCTGATACTGGCCTTTTTTGTGGTGCTGCCAGTGCAGTTTTGGCTAGTGGCGTCTGAGCATTTTGATTTGTTCAGCGTGTTTATCCCGGTGTATGTGTTTTTGTTGATTCCCGTGGTGAGCGCGCTGGCCAACGACCCGCAGCGGTTTTTAGAGCGCAACGCCAAGCTGCAGTGGGGCATCATGGTGTGCGTGTACGGCATGAGCCATGTGCCTGCGCTGCTGCTGCTGGACTTTCCGCGTTGGGACGAGCGTAAGAATGCTTTCCTAGTGTTCTTTTTAGTCTTTGTGGTGCAAATCAGTATGGTGGTACAGCACTTGGCGCAAGGCTGGGTCAAGCGCCCCCCCCGTGCGCCGCTGGTCAGCAGCAGCTTTAACTGGACCAGTTGGAGCATTGGCGTGGCTGTGGGTGGGCTGGTGGGTGGTTTGCTGGCGGGCATCACGCCGTTTAAGCCTGCGCAAGCGCTGGCTATGGCGTTGATTGCCTGCGCATCGGGCAGCTTGGGCCATTTGGTGATGAAGGCGCTGAAACGTGACCGGGGTGTGCCGCACTGGGGCGGCGCAGCGTCGGTCACGGGCGCTACGGGTTTGCTGGGGCGGGTGGATGCGCTGTGCTTTGCGGCACCAGTGTTTTTTCACTCAGTTAGATGGTATTTTGACCTGTAGGCCCCGTAGTTATTGCTCAAGCAGCTATGAAATTTATAGTAATTAGTGTGTTGTCTAAGTCGGTGTACAGGTGCCATAGCAGCACCTACTGTGCTACGTGCAGTAGGGCCAACGCGTGCGCATCCTAGGCATCGACCCCGGCCTGCAAACCACGGGCTTTGGCGTGGTAGACGTGCAAGGCCAGCATGTGCACTACGTAGCCAGCGGCACGATTGGTACTACGCATTTACCGCGCGGTGATTTGCCTGCACGCTTGAAAGTACTGTTTGACGGCGTGCGCGAGGTGGTCACTACCTATGCACCGCAGTGCGCTGCCGTAGAGATAGTATTTGTCAATGTCAACCCGCAGGCCACTTTGCTATTGGGTCAAGCACGCGGTGCGTGTGTGACAGCGCTGGTGTCGCTAGATTTACCTGTGGCCGAATACACTGCTTTGCAAATGAAGCAAGCCGTAGCGGGCCACGGCAAAGCGGCCAAAGCACAAGTGCAAGAGATGGTAATGCGCCTTCTAAAACTCCCCAGCCTGCCCGGCAAAGACGCCGCAGACGCACTGGGCTTGGCCATCACCCACGCCCACGCAGGCGCAGTGATGGCTAGACTGGCCGCGGCCACTGCGCTGGCACCGCGCAGCAGTGCAGCTTACAAGGCTGGGCGTAGTTATTGATGGCTTTATGCTATTGATTACGTAGCTGGTTGAGCAGGATCTACTTGGGTTACTGGGCTGTTTTGTTGTTGAAAAGGCTCTTGGAAGTGGCTTAAATGGTGTTTTTGTGCTTTGGTGATTGCTGGATTGCTGGATTGCTGGATCGCTGTTCACTGGGTCGTTGTTCTGGCACGCACCCAGCTGTGGCATAGGCCTATGGCCACCAGCCGCCACGGGCACAACGGCCAAGCATCTGTGGTACTCGAAATGGGGGAAATTTAGGAACTCGCGCTTTGCGCTCAGACAGCCTAAATTTCTGATCCCCATTTCTCCGTTCCTCGAGCCCGTGTCTCAACAGGTGGCCATAGGCCTATGCCACAGCCGGTCGCTTGTAGTGGGCTGGGGTTTCGCTTGGCGTTAGTCGCATTAAATCAAACAGTACTACGGCAGCCCATCTGCACATCTGTCAGCGACCACGCCAGTGGAGCGCAGCAACGTTCGGTGTGCCTATGACAAACAATAAAGGGCCGCAGGTCCGTTTGGCATGG
>JAYSWJ010000247.1:0-8173 GCA_043718065.1 Polaromonas sp. | reverse complement strand
CTGCCTCGGCTGCTGCTTGGGTTTGCGCCAGCTTGGTGCCCGGTGGCAGCTCTAGGTTGACCTGGGTTTGCGAGTTGTCGTCGGGCGGAATAAAGCCGGTGGGTAGCAGCGGTATCAGCATGATAGAGCCGACAAAAAATGCACCGGCAGCCAGCACGGTGATGATGCGGTGGCGCAAGCACCAGCGGCTAGCGCGCATGTACCAGCGCATCAACGTGCCGTCTTCTTGCACACGTTCATTGGTGATGGGTTTTAAGATGTACGCCGCCATCATGGGGGTGAGCATACGCGCGACGATCAGCGACGCAAACACTGCCAGCGCAGCAGTCCAGCCAAACTGTTTAAAAAACTTGCCGACAATACCGCTCATGAACGCGGTGGGTAAAAACACCGCAATCAAGGTGAAGGTAATGGCTATCACCGCGACGCCAATCTCATCAGCCGCCTCCATGGCAGCTTGGTAGGGTGTTTTGCCCATGCGCAGGTGGCGCACAATATTCTCTACCTCCACAATGGCATCGTCTACCAAAATACCAATCACCAAACTCAGCGCCAGCAGCGTAACCACGTTGATAGAAAAGCCAAGGTAGTTCATGCCAATAAAAGCAGGTATGACTGACAGCGGCAGCGCCACGGCTGAGACAAACGTAGCACGCCAGTCGCGCAAAAACAGCCACACCACCAGCACGGCTAGCAATGCGCCTTCAATTAGCAAGGTGAGCGATGCGGCGTATTCTTCTTCTACCGGGGTGACAAAGTCAAACGCCTCGGTGAGCTGCATGTCGGGGTGCGCTACTTTTAGCTCGGCCAACACGGCGCGCACGCCGCGACCTGCTTCTACCTCGCTGGCACCTTTGCTGCGCGCAATTTCAAAGCCGACTACGGGTACGCCGTTAAGCAGCGCGCTAGAGCGCGGCTCGGCGACGGTGTCTTTAACGTCTGCAATCTGGTCGAGGCGAATTTTTCGCCCGGTGGTGTCTAGTGACAATTCAATGGCGGCAATCTCTGCTGCAGATTTGACGGTGGCCAGTGTACGCACCGGCTGCTCGCTGCTGCCCAGCTCGGCCCGGCCGCCGGCAGTTTCCATTTGCACCTCGCGCAGCTGGCGCGACACCGCTGCAGCGCTGACGCCCAGCGACTGCATCTTGGCAGCGTCCAGCGTAATGCGCACCTCGCGGCTGACGCCGCCCACCCGCGTGACCGACCCCACGCCTTTGACGGCCAGCAGCTTGCGCGTCAGTGTGTCGTCCACAAACCAAGACAGCGCCTCGTCGTCCATGGACGGAATGCGCACGGCGTAGGCCAGCACTGCGCCGCCAGAAATGTTGACCTTGCTGACAATCGGGTCACGCAAATCAGCCGGTAAATCGGCGCGTACCTGCTGCACGGCAGAGCGTGTTTCGTCCAAGGCCTCTTGGGTAGGTTTTTCCAGGCGAAATTCGGCAGTAATGGTGACCACGCCGTCTTGCACCTTGGTGTAAATATTTTTAAGGCCTTCTAGCGGCGCAATGCTGTTTTCAATTTTGCGCGCGACTTCAGTTTCTAGCTGCGTGGGCGAGCCGCCGGGCAGGCTGGCGGTGACGATGATGTTGGGTACATCCAAATCAGGAAAGTTTTGCACCTTCATGTTTTGGTAGCCCAAGACACCGGCAAAGCACAGCATCACAAAAAACATGATGGCGGCAATGGGGTTGCGAATACACCAAGCGGATACGTTCATGGGGAGTTCTCTCTGACTGATACTATTAATTTAATAGCTGCTTTAGCAGGTTTTACTTGGGTTAACAACGCTTTTTATTATTATTTAGCGGCTGACTGTGCATTGGAGGCAGCGCTGGAAGTTGCTGCGGGGATAGCAGGCGCTTGTGTGCCCACAGGCGCAGCAGCTATTACCCTGACGGTATCGCCATCGGCCAAAAACGCGGCCCCACCGGCTACATAGCGTTCACCATTTTTTGCGCCTTGCACAATCTCTACCGCGTCGCCTACACGGCGGCCAGTTTGCAATTTGACTTGGCTGACTTTGTTGGTGGCTTCAATGCGCATGGCATAGGTAAAGCCATCGCGCAGCACCAAGGCCTGTTGTGGCAAGGTCAGCGCGTTGGTGCTGCCCAGTACAAATTCACCCTTGGCAAACATGCCTGCTTTGATGTCGGGGTTTTGCGGCAAATCTACATACACCAGTGCATTGCGTGTCAGCGCGTCTACGGTAGGTGCCACCGTGCGCACCTTGCCTTGCACCTGCGCGCCGCTGGCAGCGGTGATGGTGGCCGCCGTGCCGGGCTTGATGCGCGCCACCTCCGTGCTGGTTACCTCGGCGCGCCATTCTAGGCGGCCTTGGCGAATCATGCGAAACAGCTCTGACCCAGCACCTACCACCGAGCCTACGGTAGCCAGCCGCGCTGAGATTACACCGTTGTCGGGTGCGGTAAGTTGGCCATTTTTAAGGCGCACCTGTGCATTGGTCACTACCGCACGGGCAGCTTCGGTGCGGGCTTTGGCCGTGGTCTCTAGCGTGGTGAATTGCGCAATTTGTTGCGCGCTCAGGGCGCCAGTGTCTTGCAGGCTGCGCGCGCGCGCCGCGTTGGCTGCCGCCTCAGACTGGGTAGCCTGCGCCTCAGCCAGCGAGGCACTTGCTTGCAGCACATCGGCACGCGCAGCGTCGGCGCTAAAGGTGGCCAGCACCTGGCCTTTTTTCACAGTGTCGCCCACATTCACGCGCACCTCGGTGACCTTCAGCCCGTTCACCTCAGCGCCGATGATGGCCTCTTGCCACGCCACCACGTTGCCGTTGGCTGACAGTTGTACCCCCAACGTACCGTTGCTGGGGCTGACGGCGCTGACGCTTAAGGCGGCTTTGGGTGGGGTAGCAGGCTTGTCACCTTTTTTGTCATCCTGCGCCCATGTTTTTGATACAAATAGACCGATAGCGACTGTAATTACTGCGCAAGCAGCTACTAGAGTTATAGCGTTAAGTTTAAATGGCATGGTTAGTTTCATACAGGCTCCGGGGAAATAGCGTGGCGTGGTGTGACAGAATACTTAGAAAAGTGCGGCTAGTGTGTGGTGCGGCGTAATGCACTACGGCGCAGCTGGCCCAGCCATAGGCACAGGGCTTTGCGCTGTCCAGCCGCCACCGGCTGCGCGGTACAGGGCTACCCAGGCTGCAATGCGCTCACGGTCTAGCGCTAGCTGGCTTTGCTGCGCCAGCACCGAGGTGCGGCGTGCGTCTTCTAGCTCGACCAAGCTGGCCAAGCCCGCTTTGTAGCGCGCCTGCGTGGCGTCAAAAGATGCTTTGTAGCCGGTGGTGGCGGTTTGCACATCGTCTGCGCGCAGCGCGGTACTGTCTAAGTTAACCAAGGCTTCTTCTACCTCGCGCACGGCGTTGCGCGCTTTGGCACGCAGGGTAACCACGGCTTCGTCATACGCTACTACTGCGGCTTGGGCATTGGCAGCGTTGCGGCCACCGTCAAACAGCGGCACGGTCAACGCGATGGGGCCTACCGACCACGTCACGCCTTCGGTGCTCTGCCCGCCCTGGCTAATTCTGGCACCGGCGATAGAACCGTTAAGCGACAGCATGGGCAAACGCCGCGCGTCTGCTGCGCGTGCGTCGGCGCTGGCGGCCGCTACGTCGCGCTGGGCAGCGGCAATGTCGGGGCGCTGGGCCAGTACCTCGGCGGGCACGGCGGCGATGGTGAACAGCTCTTTTTGCGCGGTGATTTTACGGGCCACAGGCACATTGGCTATCAGTTTATCGCGCAACGCAGGCTCGGCCAATCCGGTGAGCGATACGAGTGATTTAAGCTTTACCTCGCACTGGGCCTGCGTACTGCGCAAGCTGTTGGCTGCGTCGGCGGCGCTGGCGCGCGCTAGCGCTGCATTGGCAGGTGCGTTGAGGCCTGCTTTAGCCGTCAGGTCAGCTAGGCGCGCGGTTTCGCTGCGCGAGGTAGCGTCGTTTTGCGCTAGCCCCACAATGGTTTGACAGCTGAGCCAGTCGTAGTACACGCTGGCTGCTTCTATGGCCACCAGCACGCGCGCCTCGTGCCAGCCTAGCTGGGCCGAGTCAAAGCGCGTTTGTGCGGCGCTGCGGGCCGCGCGGTTGCCACCAAACACGTCTAGCTCCCAAGCAGCTTGCAGCCCTACGCTGGCGCTGGTAGCAGGCGGTGCCTTGGGTGCCTGCACGCCTCGGGTAATTTGCGCGCTGCCTTGCACATTGGGCAGCAGCGCGGCTTGCGCGCCTGTCAGCGTGGCACGCGCTTGGGCAATGCGGGTGCGGGCGGCGGCCAGAGTGGCGCTTTCTTTTTGTGCGGCTTCTAGTACTTCTACCAACAGCTTGTCGTCCCACTGCTTCCACCACTGGCTCATGGTGCTAATGTTGCCGCCGTGGGGCAACGCGGCTTGCCACGTGGCGGGCGGCATGATGCGGCTGTCGGCTTGCACGCGGTTTGCGTCCGGCAGGCCTGCGGTGCTGGCGCAGCCTGCCATGGCTAGTGCGGCGCACAGGGCTAGCAATGATTGACCCAAGTGCCCTGCGCGTTGCGCGGCAAAATGCGGTGTTTTGCATAGCGCTTTGGGCAGCGCTCTAAGCAGCACTTTGAGCAACGCTTCAACAGTATTCATAAAAGGTGGCACATCAAACATCTCAATTCCTTTCATACCGCAGTCGCTGCAGCCAAGCGGCGCGCGCCCTCGGCGTCAATCATGGCGCGGGCGTACATCACCAAGCGCTCGGCCATCACGTCTAGCGCTTTGGCCGTGGTGGCAATGTGCGGGTACAGCTTTAACGTTAAATCGCGTCCCACATACATATGCACGCCCAGCGCCACGATGGACACCACCAGGCGGGTGATATCGTCGTCGACCCGTTTGACACCGTAGTGACGGCACAGCAGCTTGGCCAGCGCGGCCTGGTAGGGCTTTATGCCTTGGTCTATTTCTTCGTCCCACAGCCCTGTGGGTTCCACCATCTCGCGCATGTGCAGGCGTATGCACTGCTGCACCTGTATGTTTTGCTTCAGCGGTTCAATAAAGCCGCTGTACAGGCCATGCAAGGCTTGCTCTAGCGTGAGCGTGGTGTTGTCAAACAGACCAATATCGTCTTTAGCGCAGCCCATCGGCTCGGTATACGCCGCCCGGTATAGGCCCGCCTTGTCTTCAAAATAGTAGCTGATAGCCGCAATGTTGACACCCGCCTGCTGCGCTATCTGGCGGGTAGACGTTTTGCTATACCCATGCTGGGCAAAGCACTGCACAGCAGCGTGTAGCAGGCGTTGGCGTGATTCTTCGCCGTCAATTCTTGGGTTTCGCATGGCGGCGAGTATAGCTAGTTAAATCAATCGTTTGATTTAACTTATTGTAAAGACCTGTAATTACTTACGTAATTCATGCCGCTTAGGCTGAACCTGCTCTGGTGCCTCATGCGCAGCGGCTCTTAAATACAACGACTAATTCAACGCTGACCACGCCGCATACTCCAGCGGGTACATAGCCTTATAGCGGGCCAGGTGGTACATGGCCACGTCGTCAAAATGCAGCATGGTGGCCGCCTCGATCAGCGGCTCGATCACGCGCGGCTCGGGCGAGTAATGCACCAGGTCTAGTGCCAACGTCAGCACCTGGGCGGCGGTTTGCGGAGTAACGGGGGTAATCATCAGCTGTGCAAAACGCGCCTGGCGCTGGAACACCCAGCTTTGCTGCGCATAGCCCAGTGCACCACCGGGTGCAGTACTGGGGTAGAGCGCGCTGCGCGCTTCTTTGTCTAGGTAAATTTGGCTGGCACGGTGGTAGTCGAACCCTAGGTACGCGGCTAGGCACAGCAACCCAATAGCTATAAATTGAATAGCTGGTTGAGCAGGATTTACCTGGGTTAGCAGCCTATTATCCTTATATTTTAGAGGCTGCAGCAGCCCCAGGCACAACCCCAGCGTCATGAGGAACGGGCCATACCACAGCGGGTATTCAACCATGCTGTGCACGCTCAGCAGCATCAGCACTGCCCAGGCCAGCTGCCGGGTTGGATACACCTCGGCCCACGGCGCGCTGCGCAGTACCCACCACACAATGGCGCCGCAAAACAGCAGCGCATACGGCAGGCCCAGCTCTACCGCTAGGTGCAGCGGCAAGTTGTGTGCGTTGTCTAGCAGCTCGACAAAGCGCACGTCAAACACGCCGCTGTAGTGCGCGTACGCCAGCTCGCGCCAGCCCCAGCCCAGCCACGGCTTTTGGGCTATCAGGTCTAGCACGTTGCTGTACAACGCCAAGCGGCTGCCGCCTGCCTCGCCCGCCTCTTGCGCCCGCCCCCACAGGCCTGTGGCCGGGTTGCCCACGAGGTGCGCAAACCACGGCATCACCAGCACCGCCAGCCCATACAGCCCCAGTGCCCCCGCACACAGCCAGCGCACCGGCGCACGCAAGCTGGCCCGCCAGCACAGCATGGCCGCACCTATTAACAACCACTGCAACGCCCCAGTACGCGAGCTGCTAAGCGCCGTGCCTGCGGCCAGTACCGCTGCCGCGGCCCACGGCCAAGATTCCGAGAAAAGCCTAAGCACTAGTGAATTAATCCGTTCGGGCTGAGCCTGTCGAAGCCTCGCTTGCGTAGCAGCACCCGTCCGCAAGCACCCAGTCTGGCACAAATACAACAGCGCCACCAGCCCCATACTGCACAGCGTAGCAAACTGGTTACGCTGGCGCAGATTGGCATACGCCGTGCCATCGCTAGACGCGCTGATCCACGGCGCAAACCACTGCTCAACCGACAGGTATTGCAGCAGCGCTAAAACGCAACTAACCAACGCTACCGCCAGCCACATAAGTGCCAAGCCACGCACTGCACCTGATCTCAACCCCGCCCCCACCCAAGCCATCAACCCCACACAACCCCAAGCCAACAAAGCCGCCAGCGCCTCCCACCCCGCGCCCGACCACAGGCTGTGCGCCGCAAAATACACAGCGTTCAGCGCAAAAAACCCAAACAGCTTGAAAGATAACGACCCGCTAGGCACAGCCAGCACTGCCACCCCCACGCAAGCCACCGACACCAACCAAGGCACCATCCCCGCCGACGGCCCCAGTGAAAAAGGGTTAAGCCATGGCAAGGCTAAAGCCGTAGAAATGAAAATTTTGCGCAACAAAGTCATGCACTTAGTCTAACCAACCCAGGCACCCAATAAAACGACAAGCCACCACAGCCAAACCGTCTAACGTGCAGGCGGCCATAGTCTTGCGGTGTGCATCAAAACAAGCACCCACACGGTTTGTGCAGCCTCATCGCATTCATACACCGAGCGGTAGCTTTCGTGCACTATAAGTTCGCGTGTGCCCATAATTTGGCCCGCCCTACCCAGCAGGGGGTGGTCTTCCAGTCTGGCGCAAGCTTGGCTAAAAAGCGCGTCCATGCGGGCTGCTGCTGTAGCGTTGTCCAGCGCAATGTAGTCCCATATTTCGCTGCGATCCTGCAAAGCTTCTGGGGTCCACAACACCCTCACGTGATCGCCATCACACCAGCGCGCCGCTGCGCAAAATCAGTCTCAACATCCGCGTTAGACCGACCTAGACCTGCCCGCACCGACAGCCGCGCGGCGTCCACCTTGCGCTGCAATTCTTGGTCATATTCCCTAGCTTGCTGCTGCCGCTGCACAAACTCGCGCATTAGCTCACGCAGCACCTGCGATGCAGGCCGGTGCACCGCCTCAGACGCAGAAATAAATTCAGCACGCAATTGCGGCTCCAGCTTCATGGTGAATACAGCTTCTTTGATCATTTCAATCCCTAGTATGAATAAACAACTTACTAAGTATATACATTGTATGGTTAGGTGGCTGCTCTTGCCTACTTTATTACCCACAACAAAGACTTCTGCGCTGTAGAGTCTAGGGAAGGCCTAGAAGTCATTAGGCTCTCAGATCTAGTATCGCAACATTGATGTTGAATACAAAAAACAATATTTTGACACAGCGCTGCTGGCCACTGCAGCCCACTTCATCTACAGACAACCCTACGCCCTGACACGCTCTTGTAACCACACCTTGATGAGCGACTGGTAGGGCACATCGCGTGCGTTGGCTGCTATCTTGATAGAGTCCAACAACGACTGTGGCAGGCGAATTGAAATGGTGGTGGTGCTGGGTTTGAGGTTAACAAACACTGCTGGCTTGGCCTTAGACCAATC
>JAYSWJ010000246.1:0-3269 GCA_043718065.1 Polaromonas sp. | reverse complement strand
GGCATGGTTTTTTTGTTTTTGGTTGTGGTGTAGAAATGGCCGGTACCTGCAGTAGATTCCAGCTTGATTTTTTCGCGTCCGCCTTTTGCCATGATCGTTCTCCTTAAGCTTGGCCACGTGCGCGCATATCTGCGAGCACAGCATCGATGCCGTTTTTGTCGATCAAACGCAAAGCCGCGTTAGTGATGCGCAAACGCACCCAACGGTTTTCGGTTTCGACGAAAAAGCGGCGGTATTGCAGGTTAGGCAAAAACCGGCGCTTGGTTTTGTTGTTGGCGTGGGAAACATTGTTTCCTACCATGGGCTTTTTGCCCGTTACGTCGCAGACGCGTGCCATATCAGCACTCCTCAAATAATATTAACGGCGGTTGCCGCACCTCGCTCTACCCAGCGCCACGCCGTTTTTACACGTTCAGTGGTACTTGCAAGCGGTCTATTGGTATGAATAACTAAGATCCAATACCACTGACTTTCAAAAGTACAGCCTCAGATTATAACCCGCTGCGGATCACCTGCTTAGGTTAACTGCTCCAAATGGACCGGAAAACAGCCTTCAACACCAGGCTTTTAGCGCGCTTTAAACCGAGTTTTGCTCCAAGAACCGCTGCGCGTCCAGCGCAGCCATGCAGCCTGTACCCGCACTGGTAATGGCTTGGCGGTAGACATGGTCTTGCACGTCGCCTGCGGCAAACACTCCCGGCACGCTGGTCATGGTGGCCATGCCCTTGAGACCCGATTGGGTGACGATGTAGCCGTCTTGCATGTCTAGCTGACCTTTGAAAATGTCGGTATTGGGCGAATGGCCGATAGCGATAAAGCAGCCTTTGAGGGTGATGTCTTCAGTAGCGCCAGTGACCGTGCTTTTCAAACGCACACCCGTGACACCGGACGCGTCGCCCAGCACTTCTTCTAGCGTGTTGAAGGTTTTGAGTTCGATCTTGCCTTCTTTCACGCGTTCCATCGCTTTGTCGACCAAAATCGGCTCGGCTTTGAACTTATCGCGGCGATGTACTAGGTAAACCTTGCTAGCGATGTTGGACAAGTACAACGCTTCTTCCACGGCGGTGTTGCCACCACCCACCACGCAGCACACTTGGTCGCGGTAGAAGAAACCGTCACAGGTGGCGCAGCCGCTGACACCCCTGCCCATAAAGGCTTCTTCAGAGGGCAGGCCCAGATATTTGGCCGATGCACCAGTGGACAAAATCAGCGAGTCGCAGGTGTAGGTGCCGGAGTCACCGGTCAAGGTAAAGGGCCGCTTGGAAAAATCAACTTTATTAATATGGTCGAAAATAATTTCGGTTTTAAAACGCTCTGCATGCTCTAGAAAACGTTGCATCAGCTCAGGGCCTTGTACACCGTGCACATCGGCGGGCCAGTTGTCTACCTCGGTGGTGGTCATGAGCTGGCCGCCTTGGGCCATGCCGGTGATCAGCACCGGGTTAAGGTTGGCGCGCGCTGCATAGACAGCGGCGGTGTAGCCAGCAGGGCCAGAGCCCAGGATGAGCACTTTAGCGTGTTTCATAAATCAATTAATCGGAAAAAACGTGGCTTAATTGCCACGATTGGGGTAAAGTTTGGGGTATGGTTCACAAAAAATCAAGGTCGCTGCGTTTGCAATCGGCTGGCAAAAGTGAGCTTATGTGACATTGTGCGCATGAAGTTTGCAAGACAATGATTTTAATGCGCCGCAGATAGAGAACACTAAAAGGGTTAAGAATGTCCATGCTGTCCAACCTAGAGCTTATTCGCCGGGTGCCACTGTTTTCGATGCTCACGCCTTCGCAGGCTGAATCGGTGTCAGAAGCGGTGATTAAAAGACGTTTTAAACGTGGCGAGCTGATTGTTGAGCAGGGCAAAAAATCAAATGCGTTGTTCATTATTTTGACCGGCCGAGCCCGCGTGTTGACCACCGATACGCGAGGCCGCGAGGTGATTTTGGCCAATTTATCGCCGGGCGATTACATTGGCGAGATGAGCTTGATCGACAACGAGCCGCATTCGGCCAGCGTGCGCGCAGAGGTGCAAACTGACGTGCTGATGCTGGGCCGCGTAGAGTTTGCCCGCTGCCTGCCCGAAAATACCTCTATGGCCTACGCTGTGATGAAAGGCTTGGTGCAGCGCTTGCGCCATGCTGACCGCAAAATTGAGTCTCTGGCGCTGATGGATGTGTACGGCCGCGTGGCCCGCGCATTGCTTGAAGCCTCAGAGCTGGATGCCAACGGTCAGGCCGTGATTCGCGACAAAGTATCGCGCCAAGATTTGGCCAAAATGGTGGGTGCATCGCGCGAGATGGTCAGCCGCGTGATGAAAGACCTGGAAGAGCGTGGCTACATCGAAACGCTCGAGAACAATTCAGTGCTGATCAAAGAGCGCCTGAGCACATTGGGCTAAGACTCTCTCTAGCCCTGCAGATCGCTCGGGGGCGTAACAGCATTTTTGCTGCGTTTTGAGCCTTGCAACATAGGGTAAGCTTAAGTTGCAATGACCTACTCACTCGACACTCTCCAAAAATCATCTTCCGCCCGCCTAGCGTCATCGGCAGGGCGCAAATTTGCGCATGAAATTGCCTTGCTTTTAGGCGCGGTGGCCTTGCTATTTTGGCTACTGTCGATGGTGAGCTATTCGCTATCTGATGCTGCATGGTCTACCTCGGGCTCAGCGGCCAATTTGTCGCAGGCAACCGCTAACTGGGGCGGCAAGCTGGGCGCGAGGTTGGCCGATGCCAGCTACTATCTACTGGGCTTTTCGGTGTGGTGGTGTGTGCTGGCGGCCCTGCTGGCGTGGTTGTCCTCGCTGGCGCGCTGGCTGCGCGGCGGGCAGCGGCCAGAGCCGATGCACAGCGGTTGGCACCTGTCACCGCGTGCTTTATTTTGGCTAGGTTTAGTGGTGCTGCTGTTAGCCAGCTGCACGCTGGAATGGACGCGGCTGTACCGCTTTGAGCCGCGCTTGCCCGGCCATGCGGGCGGCGTGCTGGGCTATGCGGTGGGCAGCTTTGCTGGCAAATGGCTGGGCTTTACGGGGTCGGGTTTGGTGGGCATTGGTTTGGTGGTGGTGGGCAGTGCTTGGGCGTTTGGCTTTTCGTGGGCACGCTGGGCTGACGGTATTGGCAGCTGGGTTTACAGCCTGTGGGAGCAAAGCCGCGAAAAGCGCGAAATGGCGCAAGATATAGCCATGGGCAGCCAAGCCGCACGCGAGCGCGAAGCTGACGTGACCGTAGAGCGGGCCGAAAGCGAAGAGTTGCACCCCGCGCCTATCATGATGCCGCC
>JAYSWJ010000245.1:0-8192 GCA_043718065.1 Polaromonas sp. | reverse complement strand
GCAAGCGGCGCAGCAGCACGCACGGCGGCGCGGCAGGCAGCATCAGCGCGCTTAAGCAGCGGCGCATTGTGTTTGCTGCGCGGCATTATCTGTCGCGGTTGGCGCGCATTCCGCCGTGCCGGTTTGATGTGGTCAGCCTTGAAGGTGCGGCAGATGCGCTGCAGATTGACTGGCTGCGCGCCGCATTCGATGCAACTTAGCGCATGAAAATGTGTCTAAATTCATAACGTTGCCTATCGTTAAACCTTACGCGGTATCATCACCCCATGCTAGAACAAAGAATAGAAAAACACTTTATTGATAGCGCCGACCTCAAATATCAAGCGGCCTTGGCGCTGTCTAAGCCCATTGCGCTGGCCACACAGGCCATATTGGTCAGCGTCACCAGTGGCGGCAAGGTGCTGGCTTGCGGCAACGGCGGGTCTGCTGCCGATGCGCAGCATTTTGCGGCAGAATTTATTGGTCGTTATGAACGGGAGCGGCCCGAGCTGGGCGCTATAGCGCTTACCACCGACAGTTCCATCATCACCGCGATTGCCAACGACTATGACTTTAGCGTCATCTTCTCTAAGCAAGTGCGTGCTTTGGGTGTGGCAGGCGATGTGCTGCTGGCTCTGTCGACCAGCGGCAATTCGGCCAACATCATCGCTGCCATTGAAGCGGCCCACGCGCGCGATATGACGGTAGTGGCCTTGACTGGCAAGGGCGGCGGCAAAATAGGTGCCATGCTGCGCGAAACGGATATACACATTTGCGTACCGCATGACCGCACGGCTAGGATACAAGAGGTGCATCTTTTAACCCTACACTGTATTTGTGAAGGCGTAGACACCCAATTACTTGGAGAACAGGAAACCCCATGATGATTTTGACCAAACCCCCGCTGCGCATGACGGCAACTTTGCTGGCCAGTGCCGCCCTAGTCACCACACTCAGCGCCTGCCTGCCCTTGATTGTGGGCGGTGCTTTTGTGGGTAGCGGTCTGGTAGCCACCGACCGCCGCACCTCGGGTACGCAGCTAGAAGACGAAGGCATAGAGCTGCGGGCCAACAGCCGTTTGCGCGGCGTGCTAAGCGATGGTGGCCACGTTAACGTGACCAGCTACAACCGCCAAGTGCTGCTCACAGGCGAGGTATCGTCTGAGGCCGAGAAAAAGCTGACCGAAGACACCGTGACTGCGGTAGACAACGTGCAAAAAATTGTCAATGAACTCATCATTGGGCCGGTTACTGGGCTGGCCCAGCGCTCGGGCGACGTGTTGACCACTGGCAAAGTGCGCGCGGCTTTTGTCGACGCTAAAGATATCTACGCCAATTCTTTTAAAGTAGTTACCGAGCGCGGCATAACCCACCTGATGGGCCGCGTCACCCAGCGCGAGGCTGACCGCGCCACCGAGATTGCGCGCAACACCAGCGGCGTGCAAAAAGTGGTGCGCATTTTTGACATCATCACCGAAGACGATCTGCAGCGCCAACCGCTGGCACCGCCTAGGCCCACCAGCAGCGCGCCTGCGGCTGTCAGCGCACCTGAGCCTAGCGGTGCAGCCAGCCCCGTGACCGCACCCAAACCGGCTGCCAGCCAGTAAGCCCAGCCCCTTAGCTGGCGCTGGGCGCGGGCTGCCAGCGCATTTCGTACCTGACATGTAACCCGATTGCTGCGAGAATGTAATTTGATTACAAGCCCGCTGGGTATTGGTCAATTATCGGCATCAGAGAGAGACTACCCCAATGGACACCCGCATCCCCCGCCACGCCACCAAAATTGTGGCCACACTTGGCCCCGCATCCAACACGATCGAGCTGCTAGAGCAAATGATCAACGCCAAAGTCAGCGTGGTGCGGCTGAACTTTAGCCACGGCACGGCGCAAGACCATATCAACCGCGCCGCCATGGTGCGCGAGGCCGCGCGCCGCACCGGCCGCGAGGTCGCCATCATGGCCGACCTGCAGGGCCCCAAAATCCGCGTAGGCAAGTTTGCCAAAGGCAAGGTCATGCTGGAAGCCGGCAAAAAATTCATACTGGACGGCCTGCGCACCGAGCTGGGCGACATTGACGCTGTGGGCCTAGACTACAAAGACCTGCCGCGTGACGTACGCGTGGGCGATGTGCTGCTGCTTAACGATGGCTTGATTGTGTTGACGGTCGACAGCGTGAAAGGCGAGTCGGTCTACACCACCGTCAAAGTGGGCGGTGAGCTTTCTAACAACAAAGGCATTAACAAACAAGGCGGCGGTCTGACAGCCCCCGCGCTGACCGCCAAAGACATGGACGATATTAAAACCGCCATGTCGTTCCAGGCCGACTACGTGGCCGTGAGCTTTCCGCAAAACGCCACCGACATGGAGATGGCGCGCCAGCTGTGCAACGTGGCCGGGGCTGAGTACAAACACAAGCCGGGTTTGATCGCCAAAATCGAGCGCGCCGAGGCCATCCCCCACCTAGAAGCTATCCTCAAAGCCAGCGACGGCATTATGGTGGCGCGCGGTGACTTGGCTGTCGAGGTAGGCAACGCTGCCGTGCCCGCACTGCAAAAGCGCATGATCAAAATGGCCCGCGAGATGGACAAGTTTGTCATCACAGCCACGCAAATGATGGAAAGCATGATCACCGCGCCCGTACCCACCCGCGCCGAGGTAAGCGACGTGGCCAACGCCGTGCTGGACGGGACGGATGCCGTCATGCTAAGCGCCGAAACCGCGTCGGGCAAATACCCGCTAGAAACCGTGCAGCAAATGAGCAGCATTTGCGAAGCCGCCGAGCAAGCCGAGTCGGTCGAGCTGGACGCCGACTTTACCGGCAAGCGCTTTGCCCGCATTGACCAGTCGATTGCCATGGGCGCGCTGTTTACCGCCCACCACCTGAATGCCAAGGCCATCGTGGCGCTCACCGACAGCGGCTCTACCGTGCTGTGGATGAGCCGCCACCGCATCCATGTGCCCATTTATGCGCTGACGCCGCGCATTGCCACGCAGCGCAAAATGGCCATCTACCGCAACGTGCGCCCCCTGCTGATGGACACCAGCATTGACCGCGACAGCGCCCTGACGCAGGCGGAAAACCACCTGAAAAAGCGCGGTATTGTGCAAACTGGCGATGTGTATGCCATCACCTGTGGCGAGCCGATGGGCGCGCCGGGCGGCACCAATATGCTCAAAATTTGCCGCGCTGCGTAAAACACGGCTGCGGCACTTTTTACCGTACATGCTGTCGCGAACTCGCCGAACCCGGCGCCCCAAGCTCACGCCCCCGAGCCCACGCATTGCCGTGGAGTCGGAGGCTTTTTCATGCACGCAACGTTACGTGCCTGATACATCAGCACTTTTACTATTAATTTCATAGCTGCTTGAGCAGGTTCTACGGCCTAGAACACTGATTTAATGCTTAAAAACTAGTGTTTTAAGAAGTTAATTGCACCCTAGCATGCCGCAAATGCCGCTGCCATAGCCGTTAAAATCAATAAAGTTACGAACCGGTTACCAACTTTTAAACCACTTCGACCTATCTTTACTGCATTTCAAGGGAATTTCTATGGCACTCGTCTCCATGCGTGAACTGCTCGACCACGCCGCTACCCACGGCTACGGCATTCCCGCTTTTAACGTTAACAATTTAGAGCAGGTGCAAGCGGTGATGGCCGCTGCCGACGAAGTGGGCGCTCCCGTCATCTTGCAGGCCAGCGCGGGCGCACGCAAATACGCAGGCGAGGCTTTTCTCAAGCATTTGATTTTGGGCGCGATAGAGTCCTACCCGCACATCCCCGTGGTGATGCACCAAGACCATGGCCAAAGCCCCGCCATCTGCCAAGGCGCGATCAACTTGGGCTTTAGCTCGGTGATGATGGACGGCAGCCTGGAGGCCGATGGTAAAACCATCGCCAGCTACGAGTACAACGTGGAAGTAACCCGCAAAGTGGTAGACATGGCCCACCTGCAGGGCGTGTCGGTCGAAGGCGAGCTGGGCTGCCTGGGTAGCCTGGAGACCATGCAAGGCGACAAAGAAGACGGCCACGGCACGGATGCCGTGATGACCCGCGAGCAACTGCTTACCGACCCTGAGCAAGCCGCCGACTTTGTCAAACGCACCCAGCTAGACGCACTGGCCATTGCCATTGGTACCAGCCACGGCGCGTACAAATTTACCCGCAAACCTACGGGCGATATTTTGGCGATTGACCGGGTCAAAGAAATTCACCGCCGCTTGCCCAACACGCATTTGGTGATGCACGGCAGCTCTAGCGTGCCGCAAGACCAGCTGGCCATCATCCGTGCGCACGGCGGCAGCATTGGCGAGACCTATGGCGTGCCGGTGCCAGAGATTCAAAAAGCCATCCAGTTTGGTGTGCGCAAGATCAACGTAGACACCGACATTCGCCTGGCCATGACGGCAGCGGTGCGTAAGTTTTTAGTTGAAAACCCGGACAAGTTTGATGCGCGTGAGTGGCTAAAACCCGCCTGTGCCGCCGCGCAGGCTATTTGCCAGCAGCGCTATGTAGAGTTTGGCTGCAGCGGGCAGGGCAGCAAGATTAAGGGCCACAGCTTGCAGGTGGTGGCGGGGCAGTATGCCAAGGGGGAGTTGGCGCAAGTGGTGCAGTAGGGGTGTCGATTTTCGGTGGCTTAGCTGGGGTTTAGGGGCTTGCTTTGCTGCGGTTTCGTTGCGGCTTGGCGTGAGCTCTGAGCCTGCTCGGGTAGGCTTCGCGCACGCGCGGCAGCGTACGGTGTGCCCATGCCAAACGGCCCTGCGGCCCTTTGTTGTTTGTCATAGGCACACCGTACACTGCTGCGCTGAACTGTGTTGGGCGCTTGGCTGGTGAGCAGCCCGTTGGTTCTAGTGGATTTTGGTTGCCTTGATGTTTTGGAGGCACTTTTAATGATAGAAAGTGCTTGTAACCCACGCAAATCCTGCTCAAGCAGCTATTAAAGTTGTAGTGGATTAGGTGCTGCTTAACATCAGCTCGCACTGGAGCGACTGGTTATAGATGTTCCTAGAAATAACTTCTCTCCGCTCGCCCTGAGCTTGTCGAAGGGTTCGCGAAGGCTTCGACAAGCTCAGCCCGGACGGGGTTGATCGGCATGCGCTTACTTTTAAGATTAGCTACAGTTATGTCACCCATTTGGTGACATAATGGGCTATGCGAATATTCAATAAAAGCGCTGTTGAGCTGTATGCCAGCCGCTACGCGCCAGCCCGCGAGAGTTTGCGGGCGTGGTATGCCGAGGCTACCGCTGCCGTGTGGACCACGCCAGAGCATGTAAAGGCGCAGTTTCCTAAAGCGTCCATCATTGCAAATAATCGCGTAGTGTTTGATATCGCCGGCGGAGGCTATAGGCTGATCGTATCAATCAACTATAAATTTCAAGCAGGCTATATCAAATTTTTTGGCACGCATGCCCAATATGATCGAATCGACGCTGCCCGCGTTGACCACACCGGAGCACAAAGGAAAACGTAATGGCAAAACAAACCGTTGAAATTGAATTGCTCAAGACCGAAGCAGCCTACCGCCGCGCGCTTAAAAAGCTGTCGGCTTTTTTTGACAACCCTCCTGCGGCTGGGTCTGCATTAGAGGCCGAATTTGAGCTACTGATGATGATGGTAGAGCGCTACGAGGCTGAGCACTTCACCGTCAAGTCGCCCGACCCCGTGGCGGCGATTGAATTTGCCATCGAACAACGCAGCTTGACCCCGGCGGACTTGCAGCAACTCCTAGGCTCGCGCCAGCGCGTGCACGACATTTTGCGCAAAAAACGCCGCCTCTCGCTAGAGCATGTGCGCGTTTTGCATGACAAGCTGCTGATTCCTGCGGATGTATTAATTCAAGCCTACTAAACATAATTCATGGCCACGCTTACCCTGAACGAAATCCGCATCCGCGCAGCAATATTTGCCAAAGACTTTGGCGATGCCCAGCGCGAGAACGCCGAATCCCAAGTTTTTTGGCATGAGTTCTTCCAAGTTTTTGGTCTGCCCAAGCGTCGCGTGATCAGCTTTGAGCACAATGTCGCTAAATTAGGCAATAAAGCGGGCCGCATTGACGTGTTTTGGCCCGGCACGCTGCTGGTAGAGCAAAAGTCACGCGGCAAAGACCTGGATGCCGCCTTTACCCAAGGCAACGATTATTTCCATGGCCTAACCAATGACGAGTTACCGCGCTACGTCATCGTGAGCGACTTTGCCCGCATTCGATTGGTCGACGTAGAGGGCGAGCAAGCGCCGCTAGAGTTTGCGCTGCAAGACCTGCCCCAGCATATCGAGAGCTTTGGTTTTATCGCAGGCTACGAGCCACGCAAGCAGCGCGAAGACGTGCCGCTCAACCAGCGCGCCGTCGATACGCTGGGCGAGCTGCACGATCTACTCAAAGCCGATGGATTTACCGGTCACCGCCTAGAAGTGCTGCTGGTACGCCTGCTGTTTTGCCTGTTTGCCGACGACACGGGTATTTTTGCCCCCAAAGGCGCATTTGAAGATGTGGTGGAGCTCAGCAAACCTGATGGCAGCGACTTGGGCAGCGTACTCAGCCGCCTGTTCGGTGTGCTGAACCAGCCGCTGGACAAACGCCAAAAGTCGCTCGATGAACGCCTAGACGCTTTTCCCTACGTTAACGGACGTTTGTTTGCTGACAAACAAGACATTCCTGAGTTTTCTAGCGCCATGCGGGCCAAGCTGCTGGCGTGCTGCGGTATTGCCTGGGGCGCTATATCGCCTGCCGTGTTTGGCGCGATGTTCCAAAAAATCATCAGCCTAGAGCCCGGGGACCGCCGCCGCCAAATGGGCGCGCACTACACCAGCGAGGCTAACATCCTCAAGTTGATTCGCCCACTGTTTTTGGACGACTTAGGCGCCGAGTTTGAAACCGCTAAACGTAATAAAAACACCCTGTTTGAATTTCAAAAAAAGCTGCGCAGCTTGGTATTTTTAGACCCTGCTTGCGGTTGCGGCAACTTTTTAGTCATCACCTACCGCGAGTTGCGGCGCTTAGAACTGCGCGTGCTAGAAGCCAGCCGCGCCTTTGGCCACGTAACGCGGGCCGTGTTTGAGCAAAGCGGTGTCAACGTAGACCAGTTCTACGGCATTGAGGTAGAAGACTTCCCCGCGCAGATTGCCCAAGTAGCCATGTGGCTGGTAGACCACCAGATGAACTTGGAGGCAGGTAAGTTTTTTGGCGACTGGATAAAACGTATTCCGCTGGATAAATCTGCCGAAATCCGCCACGGCAACGCCCTGCGCATCGAGTGGGCAGACTTTTGCCCGCCCGGGCAGCTGGACTATATTTTGGGGAATCCGCCTTTTATAGGCAAACAATTTCAAACTGCAGGTCAAAAAGAAGACTTAGAGTTTGTTACCAAGGGCATCAAAAATGCAGGCCTTTTAGACTACGTGAGCGGCTGGTATTTAAAAGCCGCACAGTACGTAGCGGGCAGTCAAATTGGTGAGGCCAGCCGAGATCGCAAACTATTTGCCGACGTAGAGTTTGCCACCCAAAGCGCCGCTGCGGTATCTACAGCGGCGCTGGCAGCTCCCAAAAAACGTGCCAAAGCTCAGCCATCCACAGGCATGGACGATTTGTTCGTCACGTTTGACAAGCAAGACGCTACCAGCCGCACCAAAGTACGCTGCGCTTTTGTATCGACCAACAGCGTCACGCAGGGCGAGCAGGTGGGAGTACTGTGGGGCGAAATGCTGCGCATGGGCTTGCATATTCAGTTTGCGCACCGTACCTTTCAGTGGAGCAATGACGCGCCTGGCAAAGCAGCGGTGCATTGCATCATTGTTGGTTTCGGCGTGGATAACGGCGTAGCCAAGAAAATTTGGAACTATGACGATATCAAAGGTAATGCGACTGTAAGCGAAGCAGACAACATAAATCCTTACTTGGTTGATGCAGACGATATCCTTTTACCGGCAAGGCGAAATACGCTGTGCTCCGTTGCTGAGCCAAGCTACGGTAGTTTCGCGCTTGATGATGGCCAACTGACTATCTCTGAATCAGATAGGGATGCAATTCTTAAAGAAGATCCAGAGGCTGAGAGATACTTAAAACCATTTATTGGGGGACGGGAACTCTTGCATAGCGAGAAAAGATGGTGTTTGTGGCTTGAAGACATAAAACCCGCCGAACTACAAGCGCTCGCTTCAGTTCGCCGCCGTGTTGACGCGGTTAGAAAGTGGCGCGAAACACGTGAACGTCCCAGCAC
>JAYSWJ010000244.1:0-22150 GCA_043718065.1 Polaromonas sp. | reverse complement strand
TATGACAATCAAATCTGACAAATGGATACGCCGCATGGTGGACAGCCACGGCATGATCGACCCCTTCGAGCCCGGCCAAATTCGCCAACGCGAGGTAGATGGTAAAACCCAAAAAATCATCAGCTACGGCACCAGCAGCTACGGCTACGACATCCGTTGCGCGCCGGAGTTCAAGGTGTTTACCAACATCCACAGCACCGTGGTAGATCCCAAAAATTTCGATGAAAAAAGTTTTGTTGACTTTAGTGGCGACAGCTGCATCATCCCGCCCAACAGCTTCGCGCTAGCCCGTACCATGGAGTACTTTCGCATCCCGCGCAACGTACTCACCATCTGTCTGGGCAAAAGCACCTACGCCCGCTGCGGAATTATCGTTAACGTGACACCGTTTGAGCCTGAGTGGGAAGGCTATGTGACTTTGGAGTTTTCAAATACCACGCCACTGCCAGCGAAGATCTATGCGGGCGAAGGCTGTGCGCAAGTGCTGTTTTTTGAAAGCTCTGCGGATGATGTGTGCGAGACCTCGTACAAAGACCGGGGTGGGAAGTATCAGGGGCAGGTGGGGGTTACGCTGCCTAAGGCGTGAGTATTAGCTATTTTTTCAACTATGAATGACGATAAAAAAATCTATGCAGGTTTTGTTACTCATTTTGAATTAGCACGTTCTCAGAGCATCGGCTTTAGGATTGAAAATGGATATGCATTCAGCGACTCATACTCTAGAGATGATTGGGGGCTGGAGCGTAAAGAAGTTTTTTTTATTGTTCTTGATGCTACTAATCCTTTAATTAGCGCGGCCATGTTAGTCGTGCGAGTGCATGGAACTGGAGGCACGGATAAACCAAAATATAGCTTCAGCAATCCTGTTTCGTTTACTAACTCTATTGATATTAGAAAAGTATTTCCATTAGATGGTAATAATCTTCAGATAAGCTCGCCAGAAGCGGGAACTAGGTTACAGCCTGAAAAATGGACGATATTGGTTGAGGCTACAAAGCGAGAAAATCCTGATCAAGCTCAGCAGCTTGATGCTCTTTTATTGCTCGTTGATCGTAAAGCACAAATTCTGGGTGGCGACAATAAACGCAATCGACTTGCAGAGCAACGAGACTCCGTAGGGCTTGCTTTGGAGATCGCGGGAATCAAAAAATCTGCAACGCTTAGTGGAATGACAGATCAAAAAATTGAGCGTGCTGAAAGTGTACTGGATCTTATAGATAATTTAGTGATTCAAGAAAGAACTCTGGTTGAGCATGATCAACAATTCCTTGAGCGTTTCTTAATTGGTAATATAAAAGGCGCTCTTGTTGGTGCTGATCAAGAAAGGCGTGTACGCATTTACGTAACTGACAAAACAGTATTAGAAACAGCGCTAGGGGTTGATCTGATGATCTATCAACCGCATTACGATGCTTTTACGCTGGTTCAGTACAAAGCTATGGAGAAAGAAGAGCGAAATGGCGGATCTATTTGGCAGTACAAAAAAGATACGCAACTTGAATCACAACTAGATGTGATGACTAATGTAATGAATCACATAGAGAAAATTGAAGAAGGTAAACCGGATGTTTGGCATTCAAGGTTAAATACCGATCCATTTTTCTTTAAGTTTTGTGAGCGCAGAAAGCCCAAAGCTAGAGATGACGGGCTAGTTCCGGGCTTGACTTTATCAGCACAACACACTCGAGAATTTCTTGATTCAGAACGGGCTGAAGGGTCAAAAGGTGGACGAAGTATTGGGTATTTTAATTACCCAAAATATCTAAATAATACGGAGTTTATTGCCCTTGCCCGAGGTGGATGGATCGGAACCAATCAAGCGGGAAGCGTTTTGGTCGGTAATGTGTTGCGCGCAAACCAAGAGGGTGGGCGTGCTGCCGTGTTCGCAATTTTGGATATTCCACAACAACCTGCGAAAGTTCATCGACGAACAAAAAAAGGTTAACCTTATATTTTTTAACCACCTACCGGTAACGTTGACTAATGATAGTCACTCTCCCGCTGATGCTTCACCGCCAAAATTGCCACCTGTTTGGCATCATCTTGAATTTCAAATAAAGCCAGATAACCTGAACTTCCGAACGGAATGATTAGTTCGCGGCATGGCTTGTCGGAGACTTGAGCTTTGGCTTTTCGGCAGCTGTGCGCAAAGATGATTAAAAAGTCCAACGCTTTGATAATAGTGTTGATCGCTCTGACCGCAACTTCAGGGCCTGCAGCTTGTAGCCAGAAGCTTTGCAGTCTTTCGATGTCTTCTTGCGCTTCGGGGGTTACGATGACCTTGTAGCGCTTCATGCGGCTACGCGCTGAGTGCGGCGGGGCTTCGCGCTGACTGTCTTGGTGGCTGTGGTTTTACGCGCTGCCTTTGTGGATGGTTCTGTTGCCAATTTATCGCGTGCGCGCTGCACTTGCGCACGCAGGCGAGCGATGCTTTCTTCAGCAGTAAAAAAATTACCGCCTTCAGCAAGGCGCTTGGATGCTAAGGCGGCTCTAGCATGGAAGGCCTCATCTTCTTTGCGCCAAGCGGCATGCTTTCTAACAGTTTCTTCTATAAATGTTGATAAGCTTTCGCCTTCTTTGAGTACTGACTCAATTAACGCCCTAGTGTCTGGGCTAACGCGTACAGCGGGCAGGGTGGCGGTTCGCATGGTGGCTCCTATAATGTGTAATGCAATTGTAATGCATCTGGGTTTTCGTGAGAGTTGCTTTTGGCGTGATTCGTTACTAAAGCTTTGCAGCCAGCACGTCTGCTAACATTTGACTATGCAAACCAGCCTACTATCACGCCGTTCAATTCAATCTTATGCAGTCCTCTTTGCACTATGTACATCACTGACTTGGGCGCAAACTAAGGCTACATCACCAGTTGCAACTACCCAGTGCAGTCTCAGCGCGCAGCAAATACAGCGCATTGCCACGCAGGCTAAGTACCAGCTTAAAGCGCCAATAAGCCAGGTAGAGGCGGCGCAAGATTTAAGTAATAGTTCTGTTGAGCCAAATACGGCTTATGTGACATGCAAGCCTTGGGGCTTAGCGCCTGGCAAGCTAGTGGCATTGGTGGTGATGCCTTCACCTAAAGTTGACCACGCTGGTTTTGACCTAGACATGCTCGTGATGGTGGCAGATAGCGATTTGCGCAACTCTGTGGTTCTGGTGGCAGAAGATTTTGTGAGTTCGGACGCCATCAAATTGAGTGGTATCGGGCTAGACACCGCAGCTTACAAGCTAGGCGCAGATAAGCTTGGATTTGGCGTGTGGCAAACATTGAGTGGCTCATCCGGCCCTAACCCTTACGAGGCGCGCAAGCTAAGCTTATTTGTGCTGTCAAACAACGCACTAAAACGTGTGATGGACAACATTGATACCGAGGTTAACCAAGGCGAGTGGGACATGAACTGCACTGGCGAATTCCAAAGAACAAAGCGTACTATCCAAGTCGCAGATCAATCCAGTAATGGGTTGGCTAACTTATTGGTCAAGCAAACCCGAAACAAGAAAACTGTGCGGCCTGCTAAAGCTTCTAAGGACAGCGGAGATTGCAATGAAACATTAATTAAATTACCGTTAAAGATGTTTTCTTTGAAATTTAATGGCGATCAATACATCTTGCCCAAAGACATGGATTAATTAGAGCCAAGCCAATTACGCTCTGTAACACGCTTCATCCTTTTTGTAGACGCGTGCCCGGCTAATTGCCACTATCCTTGCGCACAAACAACTTGCAACATGTGCACTAGGAAGCAATATGGTCAAACTGGGGCCGATACTTAAATTTTTGGGCTGTCAAAACGACACATGGGGTGTTAGCGCTTTGGTGGTGACTGATGCTGCAGATGCTGCGCCAGTAGTGGCTGTGGCGGGCCAGGGCCGAATGCAAACGGTGCAGGCTGTACAGCTGGTGCAGTTATTGCACACGGGCAGCACGGCTTGGCGGTTTGATTTTGCTATCGCGCAAACTGCGGCGCGCCAGACGGTGGCTTACACGTGCAACGGTGTGCCGTCGGCATTGCAAGTGCCCGCTAAAGGCGCGCAGCCTGCTATGGCCTATGCATCGTGCAACGGCTTTTCAGACCCTAAGCTGATGAAGCAGGTAAAAGATAAAAACGCATTATGGGCACGCATGGCGCGGCTGCACGACGGGGTGGATACGATTCGTGGGCGCAAGTTTGGGCCGTGGGACTTGCTGCTGATGGGTGGCGACCAAGTGTATTCAGACTCAATGTGGTGCGAAGTACCCGAGCTGGTGCAGTGGAGCGGCCTCATATATGACCAGCGTATGCAGTACGCCTTTAGCCCGGCGCTGCGCATTGCGGTAGAGAGTTTTTTTGAAAACTTGTACCTTGCCCGTTGGGCGCAGGCCGAGGTGCGCACGGCGCTGGCTAGCATGCCCAGCATGATGATGTGGGACGACCACGACATTATGGACGGCTGGGGTTCGTACCCTTATGAATTGCACCACTGCCCTGTGTACCAAGGCATTTTTAGCGTGGCTAAACAATATTTTATGCTGTTTCAGCAGCAAACTACAGATGCTATGCCGCCTGCGACGCTACCTGCACAAACTGGTTTCAGCAAAGGCTTTCGCATCGGTAGTATGGGCCTGCTGGCGCTAGACATGCGCAGCGAGCGTACGCCGCACGACCCGCGCATGCCAGTGGCTGTGCACGCCTCAGGCACGCACAGCTGCGTAGACTTGCCCAGCGACCAAAGTGGCAATTACCAGCCCGACCAAGTGATGAGCGAGGCCAGTTGGAAGGCTGTGTACCAATGGCTAGACGCACAAGAGGGCATGACGCATTTACTCATCATGTCTAGCATCCCGGTAGTGCACCCCACCTTTGGGTTGCTAGAAAAAATGCTGGGCGTGTTGCCCGGACAGCAAACATTAGAAGACGACTTGCGCGACCACTGGACCAGCCCACCGCATCTGCAAGAGCGCCTGCGCTTAGTGCACCGTTTGCTGCGTTTGTCAGCACAAAAGTCTTGCCGCGTTACGCTGCTGTCGGGCGACGTGCATGTGGCCGCTGTGGGCGCGGTAGAGTCTGACCGTAACGACGTACCGCCGAATGCAAGGGTGGTTAACCAGCTGACATCTAGCGGTGTAGTGCACCCAGCGCCACCGGCCATGGCACGTTATTTTCTAGAGCAAGCTTGTCAAAAGGTAGAAACCCTGGACCGCGGTATCACTGCCACCATGTACGAATTTCCGGCCACTACGCGCAGGCTGATAGGTGCGCGCAACTTTCTTACGCTAGAACCCGATGCCGACAACCGTTTGTGGGCTAACTGGTGGGTCGAGGGCGAGGCCGACCCTACTACTAAAGTGATTCACCCTGTGCAAAGCCAGCAGCATGCAGTAGAGCCGCGATCAGATGTGAGTGCAGCGTTAGTGGGTAACTAAGCATCGTATCCGTGGGGATTGGCTTGCTGCCAGCGCCATGAGTCGGCGCACATCACGTCAAGGTTTCGCTGAGTTTTCCAGCCTAAAAGCTGTAGTGCAACGCTGGGGTTAGCATAGTACGAGGCTACATCCCCTTCACGGCGTGGGCATATTTGAAAAGCTATTTTGCGCCCGCTAGCGTGCTCGTAGGCGCGCAGCACATCCATCACGCTGTAGCCGACACCGCAGCCTAGGTTGGCTACAAACGAAGCGTGGTCGCTTAGCAAATGCTGCACAGCGGCCACATGGCCATCAGCCAAGTCCATCACGTGGATGTAGTCGCGCACACAGGTGCCATCGGGGGTAGGGTAGTCGTTGCCAAACACGCGCAGATGGGGGTGTTTGCCAATGGCTACTTGGGCTATGTAGGGCATCAAATTATTAGGTGTGCCGCGTGGGTCTTCACCCATTTGGCCACTGTCGTGCGCGCCTACAGGGTTAAAGTAGCGCAGGCGTGCCACACGCCATTGGGCATCGCTGGCAGCTAAATCCATCAAGATTTGCTCCCCCAAGGTTTTGGTCCACGCATACGGGCTGGCAGGTCGCCAAGGGGCGTCCTCCCTAATCGGCGATGCATCGGGCAAACCATACACCGTGGCAGACGAACTAAAAACTATGCGATGGCACTGGTGCGCGGCCATCACCTGCGCTACCGTAGTTAATGCCCGCATATTGTGGTCGTAGTACAACAGCGGTTTTTGCGCAGACTCGCCCACTGCTTTGTACGCGGCAAAGTGAACCACGGCATCTACGCGGTGCTGCGCAAAAACGGCTGTTAATGCAGCAGCATCGGTCACATCAGCTTTATGAAATAGCGGCTCGACTCCCATCAGGCTACGCAAGCGCTCAAGCACTTTGGGGCTGCTGTTATAAAAATTATCAACCCCTATTACTTTGAGTCCCGCTTGGTGCAAAGCTAGCCACGTGTGCGAGCCGATGTAGCCTGTAGCGCCAGTCAGCAGTACAGTCGCTGGGTGGGTAAGTTGAGTCATATAAAGTTATGCGGTTGCAAGTTGGGTGGTAAGTACTGCAATGCTTTGGCGTTCTACGATAGGGCAATCTACCTTTAGCAGTAAGCGGCGTGGTTTATTACCAGTAGTGCCATCACCTGATGGGCCATGGTGAATTTCGTTTAACAACGACTCAACAGCGCAGCGGCCCATTTCGTAATTGGGCAATAACACCGTGGTCAGCGGTGGGTGGGTATGGCGCGATATTTCTTGATCGTCATAACCCATCAGTGACACATCTTCTGGCACCCGCAAATTCAAGCTTTTAAGCGCCTCTAGTGCCCCCACTGCCATCAAGTCGTTCGCACAAAAAATAGCAGTGGGCGGGCGCGCTTGGGCCATCAGCGACAGTGTGGCGTCAAAACCTGTCCCAGACATCCAGTCGCCATCGCGCACCAGTGCTGCATCAAAAGCAATGTCTGCTGTGGCTAGCGCGCGGCGATAGCCTTTGAGGCGGTCCTTGGCTGCCTCCATCCACGGTTCCCCGTTAATAAAGGCAATCCGCTGGTGGCCGGCCTTAATCAAATGCTCCGTAGCAGTGTGGCCGCCAGACAGTTCTCCAGGAACTACGGTGGGGCGTTTATGGGTAGCGTCATGGCAATTGAGCAGGGCTGTTGGAATGTTGGCCAGCGCGTCGGGCAACTGAACTTGCCGGGTGAAAATCGCAGAATAAATAAAACCTAACAACAAAGGGTTGCATAAAGCGGTTTCAATGATGGCCTTTTCTTGCTCAGGGCTGCCATGCGTGACTGCAACGCTCAGTACACAGTCATTTTCCCAAGCTGCATCGCGCGCGCCGTCTACGCTAACCACTGGATGCGGGCTGGTGGATATTTCGTCCACCATGTACACAATCAGCCTTCTCTGGCGCGTATCCGCGGCTTTGCCTGGTGGCATCTGCAGTGATTTAAGTAATACCGCCGCGTCGGGCCGAGGTGCCTGCGAAAGCTGGTAACCAAGGCCAAGAGCGGCATCTAGTACCTTGCCACGTGTCTCGGCTGACAAGCGAGCGCTGGTCACATTGTTCAGCACCATCGACACTGTCGACTGTGACACCCCGGCAAGCTTGGCCACATCCGTCATGGTGGGACGTTGGGTGCGGGGCGGCGGCGTGACCACCACTTTTTTAGGAAGTTTTGACGCTTTGGCCATGTTGCAGCAATAATATTTTCAGATGGTTTTATGCTAACACTGTGACTTGTAAAGGTTGCGTGGAAATTACTCTATCAGCGCGGATAAACAAGGCATAGCTTGCATCATAGGGTTTTTGCTGAGATTTGATAATATTATTATCAATAAAATATAATAAATAGGTTGCCAATGCGCAATAAGCTGTTTTTGTATCGGAAATCTTTGTGTTGAATATCTCAGAACACACACACCGTCGCCGGAACCCACTGACTGGTCAATGGGTCTTGGTGTCGCCGCACCGGGCTAAGCGCCCTTGGCAAGGCCAGCAAGAGCTGCAAACTGCGGCAGCCCGCCCGGCGCATGACCCTGATTGTTATTTGTGTGCGGGAAATTTGCGCGTGACGGGTGAGCGCAACCCGGCTTATCAAGACACTTATGTTTTTAAGAATGATTTCGCCGCTTTGATGGACAAAGGCGCTGTTGCTGAGATTGTGCCAAGTCATACCAGCCAAAACGCCGACTTATTTCAGTTGGAGCCTGCATCTGGCACATGCCGTGTAGTCTGCTATTCGCCAGACCATAGCAAAAGCATGGCAGATTTGAGCGAAGCCGAGATAGATCGTGTCGTTCAAACGTGGCAATCGCAGATTACAGAGTTGTCAGTAGAGCATATGTGGGTACAAGTGTTTGAAAACAAAGGCGCCATCATGGGCTGCTCAAACCCACACCCGCACGGTCAAATTTGGGCAAGTCATTTTGTTCCCCATGAGGTTGCGCTGGAGGATGAGTATCAACAAGCATATTGGCATCAGCATCACACTAATCTATTGGTTGATTACGCGCAGCGCGAATTAGCTGACGGCACGCGCGTGGTGGCGGATACGGAGCATTGGGTTGCAGTGGTGCCGTATTGGGCGTCATGGCCTTTTGAGACATTGCTTATCCCCAAGGCGTGGACAGCGCGCATGACAGATTTGTCGGTGGCACAACGTAGTGATTTGGCAAAAATACTCAAGCTGCTGACCATGTGTTACGACAGGCTGTTTGACTGCTCCTTTCCCTACACCATGGGCTGGCACTTTGCACCCTCCAAATCTTCGATTGAAGATGCAGACGCGCCGCATTGGCAGTTGCATGCGCATTTTTATCCGCCGTTGCTGCGCTCTGCAACGGTACGCAAATTCATGGTGGGGTTTGAGATGCTGGGCGAACCGCAGCGCGACATTACGCCTGAGCAGGCTGCGCAGCGGCTGCGTGCATTGGTGCGCTGATGTTGAATTCATACCCTACAAGTTTGGAGCAGTCGGTGAGTTTGACTAACTCAAACGCTACCTACCAGCGCGCGCTAGCAGCCTACCAGCAGCATTGGCAGGACGATCCTTCATGGGTAGTTTCTGCGCCAGGACGGGTCAATCTCATTGGTGAGCATACGGATTACAACGACGGCTTTGTATTGCCCTGTGCCATCGATTTTCAAACGGTGGTTTTTGCCAAGCCACGGACAGACCATCTTGTGCGCGTTGTTGCTGCTGATTTTCAGCAAGTTGACCAGTTTCTTGTGAATGATCCCTATCTGGCGCACCCTACTCAGCAGTGGGCCAACTATGTGCGAGGTATGGTGCAGGCCATGCGTATGCACGGTTTTGCGCTCTCAGGGGTTGATCTGTCCGTGGCGGGTGATGTACCGCAGGGCGCTGGTTTGTCTTCATCGGCATCATTGGAGATAGCTATTGGCATGGCATTGGCACGAGCTTGTGGGCAAGACATCACCACTACCCAGTTAGCACAAATTGGGCAACTCGCAGAGAATCAATTTGTAGGCTGTCAGTGCGGCATCATGGACCAGTTGGTGTCTGCCCAAGGGCAGGCTCACCACGCCTTGCTCATAGATTGCCGTACCCTGCAAACCCAAGCCGTGCCGCTGCCTGACGATATGGCCATATTGATAGTGCATTCTGGCGTGAGCCGTGGTTTGGTAGAAAGCGCTTACAACGAACGCAGAACGCAATGTGAGCGTGTTGCAGCCTATTTCAAAGTCAAAGCATTGCGAGATGTAACACTAATACAACTGCACGCTGCCCGCGCAGTGCTTGACCCAGTCGAATTTCGCCGCGCGCAACATGTAATTAGTGAAAACGAGCGTACGCAACGCGCTGCTCACGCGCTATCGTCGTCTGATATGACATTAATGGGCAAGCTTATGGCGCAATCGCATATTTCTATGCGCGATGAATTCGAGATCACAACCCCCCACATTGATCACCTAGTAGGCTTGCTTCAGAGCGCAATAGGCGAGTACGGAGGGGCGCGCATGACGGGTGGTGGTTTTGGTGGATGTGTCGTAGCACTTGCCCCAATAACATTGGTGCAGTCGATACAAGACATGTTGGGCACAAGCTACAAGACGCCAGATGGACTGGCAGCACGACACTGGGTGTGTACGCCGGCATCAGGTGCTTACGCGCATGTGTACGCGTAGATGCAAATTAAAAAGCAGAACCGAGGGTTTTTGCTAATATTTGCTAATAATATTATAAAGATAATTGAATTTTTGGTAATGCATTGCCACTGAACGGATACATAGCATATGGCCAGCATAGAACTTCGATCACTGCATAAATCGTATGGCGATGGCCTTATGGTTATTCGTGATGTAGATTTGCAAATTAAGCAAGGCGAGTTTTGTGTTTTTGTGGGCCCTTCAGGCTGTGGAAAATCTACTTTGTTACGGACCATCGCTGGTTTAGAAGATATCAGCAGCGGCGATTTGTTCATTGATGACAAACTAATTAACGCGGTGCCGCCCGCAGAGCGTGGCGTGGCAATGGTGTTCCAAAGCTATGCGTTGTTTCCGCATATGACGGTGTACGAGAATATGTCGTTTGGCATGCGGCTGGCCAAGATGGATCCTAAATTGATTGATGCGCGCGTGCAGGCTGCTGCCAAGATGTTGCAGCTAGACATCTACTTGCAGCGCAAGCCCAAGGCTTTGTCAGGCGGCCAACGCCAGCGGGTAGCTATAGGCCGGGCCATCGTACGCGAGCCAGGCGTGTTTTTGTTTGATGAACCTTTGTCTAATCTAGACGCTGCGTTGCGGGTGCAAACACGGTTTGAAATTGCCAAGCTGCACCGTGAATTTGGCAAGGCTAGTACAGTGTATGTCACGCACGATCAAGTCGAGGCCATGACCTTGGCCGACCGTATATTGCTGCTTAACACGGGCGATGCTGTGGCTAAATTTGGCAGCGTAGCGCAGCACGGGACGCCTTTTGAGTTGTATCACCGGCCCAACAACCAGTTTGTGGCCAGTTTCATCGGCTCGCCCAAGATGAATTTTGTGCAGGCCAAGCTCACATCGGTTCAAGATAGTAGCGTGCGGGTTAAGCTCAATTCGGGTGAAGAGCTAGACGCACAGGTTCAAGGCGTGCGCTTGGCAATAGGATCCTCTGTAGTCATTGGTATTCGTCCTGAGCATATGGTGTTGGGTGCGCAAACACAGAACATCACGCGGCCTGTAATGTGGCAAGAGCACTTGGGGGAGGCCACCTATATGTACTTGGATTTTGAGCAAAACAACACAGGTACGACGCAAGACTCTTGGATGATCAAAGTGCCGGGGCACAGCAGCAGCTTGGCCGGAGATCGTGTAGCGGTGTCATTACCTGCCAGCGCATTGCATGTATTTGACGCAGATGGTGTGGCGCTGGAGCGCAGCATTTCGGATGATGCCCTCAAAGCATCGTCTCATTTGTACACATAACGGCGACCAATTCATTATGGAACTTGGTGTTTGCTATTACCCAGAACAGTGGCCCGAGAGCTACTGGTCTAGGGATGCGTCACGCATGGTGGACATGGGTATTTCGCATGTGCGAATTGCAGAATTTGCATGGTCTTTGATTGAGCCAGATCCGGGCAGGTTAGATTGGGCTTGGTTGGATCGCGCGATTGAAACTCTACAAGCTGCTGGGTTGAAAATTATTTTATGCACCCCCACGGCAACTCCACCTAAATGGCTGATTGATAGAGATCCCAGTATGTTGGCGGTAGACGTCAATGGCAACCCAAAACGGTTTGGCTCAAGACGGCATTATTGCTTTTCGAACGAGAATTTTCGCGCAGAATCACGGCGCATCACATCAACCATAGTGGCGCGTTACGGCATGCACCCTGCTGTAGTGGCTTGGCAAACCGATAACGAGTATGGCTGTCATCTAACAGTGCAAAGCTACTCGCAGTCTGCACAGCTGCGCTACCGTAAGTGGTTGGCAAAACGTTATGGTACTGTGCATAAACTTAACGCAGCGTGGGGTACAGCTTTTTGGAGTCAAACTTACCGAAGCTTTGATGAGATTGATCCGCCTATGCAGACGGTGACTGAGGCGCATCCTGCATTGCGTTTGGACTGGCGACGCTTTGGATCGGATGAAGTAGTTGAATTTAACCGCGAACAAGTGGACATCATCCGAGCTGGCTCACCAGGGCGTTTGGTAACCCATAACTTCATGGGTTTCTTTACGGAATTTGACCACTACAAAGTCTCCCAAGATCTGGATGTGGCGGCGCTAGACAGTTACCCGATTGGGTTTACACAAATGTTTTTTCTTAACGCACAAGAAAAGCAGCAGTGGGCCGAGGTAGGACATCCAGATATTCCGTCTTTTCACTACGACTTGTACCGAGGCATGTGCAAGGGAGGTAAGTGGTGGGTGATGGAGCAACAACCTGGCCCCGTCAATTGGGCGCATTGGAACCCTATTCCCAAAGACGGCATGGTACGTTTGTGGACATGGCAAGCCATGATGCACGGTTGTGGGCTAGTGAGCTACTTTCGCTGGCGGCAGACTCCGTATGCGCAAGAACAGCTTCACGCAGGTTTATTAACACCCGACGATAACGAAGCACAAGGCGCTGTAGAAGTAAGGCAAGTGTCCAACGAAATGAAAGCACTTGCTGCGAAAAACCCATTGCCTCAGCCGGTGATGAAAGCGCAGATTGCCTTAGTGTTCGATTACGAATCCATTTGGATGGCCGAGATACAGCCGCAGGGCTTAGATTACAACGTTGTAGAGCAGGTGTTTCGAATTTACAGTGTCTTGCGCAGTTTAGGGCTGAGCGTAGACATCGTCTCTGCAGATGCAGATTTGTCGACCTATCGCTGCATTATTCTGGCGGGGCAGTGGAATGTATCTGATCAACTATTGCAGCAACTTACGCAAAGTACAGCGCATATTGTGGTGGCCTCGCGCGCGGGTAGCAAATCTGCCCATATGGGCATAGCTGAGCCCATGCCACCCGGTGCGTTGATGCAACTAGCTGGCGTCAAGGTATTGCGTGTTGGATCCATGGCGCCCAATACCAGCGTGCAGTTGTTTGCCCAAGGTGCAGCAGGTACGCAACATGCAATAGCAAGCGCTCGGCGATGGGTTGAAGATTTGCAATGCCTAAGTGCCACTGCACTATGGGTCAATGCACAAGGCAAACCCATAGTTACGCGCCATCAGCAGCTAACTTATGTAGGTGCTTGGCTGGACGATGCTGATTGGCGCAGACTACTAGAGGGTGTGTGCACGCAAGCTGGCCTAGCTACGCAGAGATTAGCTGAAGGTTTAAGAATTAGTCAGTTGGGATCGCTGACGTTGGCTGTGAACTATGCAGATACTGCTAGGGCATGGAGGCCAAGTGCCTCGCCCGCACTATCGCAAGCGCAGACGCACAAAATTCTGATGGGGGATATGCTGATCCCCCCGCAGGGTATTGCAATATGGCAAGTTCATTAACCCGCTTCACATCAATTAGTGGTGAAAGCATTTACACAGGAGATATCAGCATGAAGAAAATTTTACTAACAAGTATTGCCGCCGCTGCGCTAGGGCTGTCTGTCAGCATGGTTAACGCCGGTACATTGGTGATCAACTCTGATCAATCTGATCCTGCACCCAAGGCTGCCATGCAGCAATTGGTAGACGGATTTATGAAGGCTAACCCAGATGTCACAGTAAAGGTCAATACGTTTGACAAAGAAGGATATAAAACCTCTATCCGTAATTTCTTGTCTGCAGATGCGCCCGACGTAGTGACATGGTATGCGGGCAACCGCATGGGACCGTTTGTGAAAGCCAAACAGTTTGAAGACGTCTCGGATGTGTGGGCTAAAGAGGGCTTGAAAGACAAACTCAAATCAACAGTCAGTTCTATGACGATTGATGGAAAGCAGTGGGGCGTACCGTACACCAACTACCAATGGGGCATTTACTACAACAAAGGTGTATTTACCAAAAACGGTGTTGCCGTGCCTAAAACTTGGGACGAATTGCTAGCTGCTAGCGCCAAATTTAAAGGTGCAGGTGTAGCTCCGTTTGCTATTGGCACCAAAGCGTTGTGGCCTACAGGGGGCTGGTTTGACTACATGAACCTGCGCGTCAACGGCTATGAATTCCATATGGACTTGACCAGCGGCAAAGTGCCCTACACCGACAAACGCGTAGCAGCAGTGTTTGATAAATGGGACCAGTTGGTCAAACCTGGCTACTATATTGCTAACCATGCCAGCTTTGATTGGCAAGATGCGTTGCCTATGCTGGTCAAGGGCGAGGCTGCCATGTACCTGATTGGCAACTTTGCAGTTGAGCCGCTGAAAAAAGCTGGCATGACCAACGACACGTTGGGCTTCTTCCAGTTTCCTAAGATCAACAACGTGCCTATGGCTGAAGATGCACCTACTGACACGATGCATATCCCCTCTAAAGCTAAAAACAAGGTGGATGCAAAACGTTTCTTGGCCTACTTGGCTCAGGCAGATGTGCAAAGCAAAATAAATGAAACTTTAGGGCAATTGCCAGTCAACAGTGGCTCAAAGGTGGGCGATGACCCCTTTATTCAAGCAGGTTTTAAACTGCTGACCAGTGCATCAGGTTTGGCGCAGTTTTATGACCGCGATGCACCTGCCGAAATGGCCAAGGCAGGCATGGAAGGCTTCCAACGCTACATGGTTAAACCAGAGCAGCGCGAAGAAATTTTAAAACAGCTTGAAGCTGTGCGTACACGCGTTTACAAGTAAAAAGGCAAGTAACCAGCAAGGTGGCTGTGTGATCTTTTCCCCAGTAGGCATGGGGCAAAGCACGCAGCTATTTGCGAGCATTCACTATGAATCCAACTCATTCAGGCTCAACTTCGTGGTGGCGCAGGCACCAAAGACAGCTAGCGCCTTGGATTTTTTTAGCGCCCGTGATCATTGTTTTTACAATGTATGTGATCGCGCCTATTTTTCAGTCCATTGCCATTAGCTTCTACGACTGGGATGGTTTGGGGGAAGCCACATATATTGGCTTTGGTAACTATGTAGAGCTTTGGAGTGATGCCAATTTTTGGCTGTCGCTCAGAAATAATTTGATTTGGTTTTTTGGATTCTTGTTGGCGGTTCCAGCGGGATTGTTCATGGCTTTATTTCTGAACCAAAAAGTCTTTGGTATTCGTTTAGTCAAGTCTCTGTTTTTCTTTCCGTTTGTGATTTCGCAAGTAGTGATTGGTTTAATGTTCACCTGGTTTTACAACCCCTCGTTTGGATTTGTAGGCGACGTCATGTCTTTTTTCGGGTTGACGCCCGTAGCTGTTTTGTCTGACGAGAATTGGGTGACCTATGGGATCGTGGTGGCGGGTATTTATCCTCAAATGGCCTACACCATGATTTTGTACCTGACGGGGCTGAATAATCTGCGCCCCGATTTGATAGAGGCTGCACGCTTAGAAGGTGCCAAAGGCTGGAGCATGCTGTGGTATGTGATCTTGCCCCAGCTACGGCCTGCAACGTTTATTGCTGTGGTAGTGACGATTATTGGGTCGCTGCGCAGCTTTGACATGGTTTCCATCATGACGTCTGGCGGGCCTTACGGGCAGTCGCGTGTATTGGCCTACTACATGTATGAGCAAGCGCTTAGCGAATATGGATACCGTATGGGTTACGGTACCGCGATTGCCACGGTGCTGTTCTTAATTACTTTAGTCTATATTTTGTTTTTTATCTACCGAATTTACAGTCAAGAAAAAGATTCGGCATGATTATGAAATTATCTTACAGCGGTTGTATGGGGCGTGGCTATGTTTCCAACAGCTATTGAAAAAACCTCATTACCGGTGCGATGGCTGTACAAAATCGGCCTGCCTATAGCCTTGATAATATGGTTACTGCCCATTATTGCGGTGGCGTTTACCGCTGTACGCAGTGGTGGTGATTTGACTGCAGGCAACTATTGGGGCTGGCCCACTTGGAGCTTAGTAGATAACCTCAAGACGATCATCTCTACCACGCCAATATTGGAATACATCCGCAACAGTTTTTATGTGGTGGTACCCACAGTCATAGGTTCATTAATTTTGAGCAGCTTTTCTGGTTTTGCATTGGGCATTTACCGGTTTAAATTAAATTTATTGGTCTTTTTTATTTTTGTGGGCGGGAATTTTGTACCCTTCCAAATTTTGATGGTGCCTGTACGCGACTTGAGTTTGCACTTGGGTGTGTATGACTCGGTATGGGGCTTAATCATGTTCCATATTGCTTTTCAAACGGGTTTTTGCACCTTTTTTATGCGCAACTTTATCCGTGATTTACCTTTTGAATTGATTGAAGCAGCACGCATAGAAGGCGCTACAGAATTTCAAATTTACCGCAAGGTGGTGCTGCCACTTGTACGCCCTGCCTTAGCCGCGTTGGCGGTGCTTATTTTCACTTTTATTTGGAATGATTACTTCTGGGCTACGGTACTGATCCAAGGTAACCACGCTATGCCAGTGACCGGTGGCTTAAAGTCGCTTAACGGCCAATGGGTGGCGCAGTGGCATTTGGTATCAGCAGGCTCTTTGCTGGCCGCGCTGCCACCAATAGCCATATTTTTTCTGATGCAAAAACAATTTATTGAAGGCTTGACTCTGGGTGCGTCCAAGGGTTGAGGAAATATGACAGACGGACTCCAATTTTTAATATTACATAGTCAGCACAGCAGTTTAGTCATTGAGTTTTCGCCTTCGCAAGCGCCATTGTGGCGCTATTGGGGCAAGCATTTGAGCTATTGGGATCCGCTTAGTATGCAAACTCGGCGTGCTGCGCGTGCGCCTAAAAGTACGGGGCTTGATTTTGACCAACCGCTCGCCACCTGCACTGGGCATGGTATGGGCTGGTTCTCATCCCCCGGTGTGGTGGTGCACCGCGCGGGGCTTGACGCGTTCGTACAGTTTACGCAAGCACGTGTGGTGCATGACACCGCTGACAACTCCTTGCGCTTTGATCTGATCGATGAGATAACGCAAATTGAGGTGCAGCAAACTATTCGATTAGATGCGGCCTCTGATGTGCTGACCATGCGCAACGTGCTGATCAACCGTGATGCCCTCGCAGATGCGCCGCCACTAGATGTGCTGTGGTTGGCTGCTGCCACTTTGCCTTTAGATGCGCGCTGCACAACAGTGCAGTCGTACAAAGGGCAGTGGGCAAATGAGTTTATTGCACACCAAGACAATTTAAGCCAAGGCACTTGGCGCAGAGACAGCCGCCGTGGGCGCAATGGCCACGAGCAGTTTCCAGGCTCTGTAGTGCTAACACCCGGCGCTGATTTACACCACGGCTTAGCATATGGCGCGCATCTAGCATGGTCGGGCAACCATACGCAGCTGATTGAACGCCTGCCCGACGGTGATTTGCAGTGGCAGATGGGCGAATGGCTGGCACCGGGCGAGGTGCGTTTGCTTGCGGGTGAGCAACTTGTGTCGCCCGAGGTGGTGGCAGTGTGTTCACCGCTTGGCTTAAACGGTGTGGCGCAGGCTTTTCATGCTGCAGCGCGGGGCCGTGTGCAGTGGCCGGGTGGGGCGATGCGTCCACGCCCTGTGCACCTTAACACTTGGGAGGCCATTTATTTTGACCACCGCCCCGAAGTGCTGATGGAGCTAGCGCGCCAAGCCGCTGCTGTAGGCGTGGAGCGTTTTGTATTAGACGATGGCTGGTTCCCTGCACGTACGCATGACCGTGCAGGCTTGGGCGACTGGTGGCCCGATCCGCAAAAATACCCACAAGGCTTAGCACCGCTGGCAGCAGAGGTAGAGCGCCTAGGTATGGAGTTTGCACTGTGGGTAGAGCCTGAAATGGTCAACCCTGACAGCGAACTGTACCGCCAGCACCCCGACTGGGCCTTGCAAATAGCGGGGCGTCCCTTGCAAACGGGGCGCAACCAACTGGTGCTGGATATGGGGCGCGACGATGTACAAAATTATTTGTTTGACAAGCTGGATGCGCTGCTGAAAAGCGTACCCATTCGTTACCTTAAATGGGACATGAACCGCGATTTATCTGCCGCAGTGCAGGGCGGCGGCACTGGGTTGCACCGCCGCACAGGCCGCGCGGCCTACCATGCCAATAGCCTTGCGCTGTATGCGCTGTTGGCACGCGTGCGCATGGCCCACCCCCATGTGGAGATCGAAAGCTGCGCATCGGGCGGCGCGCGCATTGACATGGGCATTTTGCCCTATGTGCATCGCTACTGGGCTAGTGATACTAACGATGCGTTGCTTCGCATTAACGTGCAGCGTGGCTTTACCCAGTTTTTGCCGCCCGAGTTAATGGGCGCGCACGTAGGCCCCGTACCTGCGCATACCACTGGCCGCACGCAGGCGCTGCCTTTTCGAGCAGCTGTAGCGTTGCAAGGTCACTTTGGTTTGGAGTTTGATCTGCGCCAGCTATCAGCCGGTGAAAAGACCGAGCTGGCCGCGTGGATTGCGCTGTACAAATCGCTGCGTAGCGTGCTGCACCAGGGCCGCACTTGGCAAGGCGAGTGTGGCGACAGTATGGTGTGGCAGGCGTATGCCAGTGCTTTGCCAGCAACCACGGCTACTGCACTGCCAATCGTTAGCCAGCATGTGGATCGCTGCATCGTACTGGTCTATCGCACACAACCTACAGTGCACACCTTTAGCCCGGCACTGCGCTTACCTATGCTTAGCGCTGGTGCAACTTACCGCGTTAAGCGCATTGACCCGCAGAGCGCAGACAGCTTTCACCACTCTCATTCGGCGCGGGTGTTTGACCAGATGGATGCAGGGGAATTGACGTGTAGCGGCGAATGGCTGATCGAAGCTGGCTTGCCGTTACCCCGCATGAAGGCTGAGCAAGCCATGGTGCTGGAATTGACGCTAGCTGCAAGCAGCATGTACCGCTAGCCGCGCCGCAGCCAGGTCCCAGCCTGCCCAACCGCAGCTTTTAAACAGAGTGAGCGTGCGCTGCGGTAATGGTACAGGTGTAGACAATTGAACAATGCGCTGCAGCGTGGCCCACTGTGCGATATCAATAGCCGCTTGCATTAAATCTCCCGCCTCGTGCACTGCGTCTGCTGTATCGACAACGATGCGGCCATGCTGGGCAAAATGCTGCACCACACTGGGCGCCAGTTCTGACATATGGGGTTTGTAGGCGCCCACTGCACTGACAAAAGCTTGTGGATGCAAGCCCACAGCGGTAGTCAGCGCGATGTGGTTAGCAGGCGTGCAAATGGCCACCAGTGGGCAATTTGGCAGGGCATCTTCAACCTTGTCTACCACGCTGGCCTGGCCGCTGATCACACCCAACTGCTTAAAAAGACTATGCGTTTGCTGTACTAAAAGCTCGGCACTGCTGCGGCTGCGCGATGCGAACATGACATTACGCACACCCATGCCTTGCACTAAAGCTTGCATGTGCGCCAGCCCTTGCACACCCGCACCGATGATGAGTAGCGGGCCGGCAGGTACAGCAGCCATACGCTGCGCTGCCAGCAGCGACACTGCTGCCGTGCGCCGCGCTGTGATGGTGGGGCCGTCTAGTACGGCTAATTGCGCGCCAGTGGTGTTGTCAAATACAACTACGTTGCCTTGGATACTGGCTAAGCCGCGCGCAGCGTTGACAGGTGCAGCATTGGCTGGTGTGAGGGTGATTAGTTTGGTAATAGCAATGCGCGCGTCGTGCGCTGGCATGATGAATAAATGGCCGCCGCCGGGCAAGGCTAGCACCATGCGCTGCGGCACGTGCACGCTGGCATCTTGTAGCAACGCAGCGATTTCATCAGCCAGCGTGCCGTAGTGCAAGGCGTGGGCGGTTTGCAGGGCGTTAAGTATCATTATTTATATGAATAATAAGCGTTTCAAGCCGTAGATACTGCTCAAGAAGCTATGGTATTGATAGTATTTTGAGTTGGTAACTGTTGGATACCCGTGCGCAGTGCAATACGTAAACCCTGCGTGATGTGTGGTAAGTCCATGCTGGGCGCGCCGCTGCTGGCTGCTTGTGCAGGCATGTAGGGTACATGCACGAAGCCACCTAGTACACGGTGCGGCGTTTCGGTAAAAGCGGTTTTTCGACGCGTAGTTTTCAAGCTGTGCATTAGCGCATAAAAAACATGGTTGCACACAAAATGCCCTGCGCTGCTAGATAGCTCACATGGCAAGCCTGCGCGCTGCAAAGCGGCCAGCATGTCGTCAATAGGCAAGGTGCTGAAGTACGCTGCTGGACCGTGCGCTACCACTGGCACCGCGCGCTATACGCGGCCTGCGTTGTCTGGCAGTGCAGCGTCGTCTAGGTTAATCGCTACACGTTCAATGCTAAATCCTGCGCGCCCACCGGCTTGCCCGACACACAGCACTAGGGCGGGGCGGTGCTTTTTTATCAATGCTTTGAGTGCGGTGACAGATTGCCCAAACACGCAGGGCAGCACTGCAGCTTGCACGGTATACCCCTCGATCTGCAAACCGTGCAAAGCCAGTGCCGCCAGCGCGCTGGGGTTTAGCCCTAGGCCGCTAGGGTCGTCACCAAAGGCTTCAAATCCTGCGACCAGTACGCATGACGGTGGGTTTTTCGTGATTTTTGCACGCATGTTTTAAGAGGATGCATCTAAATGGATCAACCCTATTGAACCACAGCGCGTTGTAAGTGCATAGAGCCTGCACATGCTAAGACTACAAGCAGTTTATAGGGTGGTAACTTTCTTCATAGGAGTTTTTGTTATGGTAACTATTTCGCAAAAATTCACTTCAAACATGCATTTAGGTGCGGCTGCCAATGTGCAAGCCCACACATTGGGATTTGCCTCGGCGCTGGCAATATTGTGGCGCTTTAAAGAACTGATGGCCGCTGAGGGGCACGACATTGACAACCGCTTGATGCTGACCAATGGCAGCTATGCTGGTAACCAGCTGGCACTGGGCCATACCAGCACCACCGAAGCGCTGCGCCTGTGCGCTATGCGTGTGTTTGCACTGCTCCACGCATAATTGTCCAGTCGGTTCTTTGCATTGCGTGCGGTGTGCCCTGCTGGCTTGGGTGTAACATGGCAACATTACATCCAACAACGGAGATGACGCCATGGAAACCGAAGGCCGCCGAGAATCAGACAACGTAGAAGACCGCCGTGGGCAAGGTGGTGGTATGGGCGGCGGGGGTGGCCGCGGCTTGGGTGGCCTAGTCGGTGGAAAATTAGGCATTGGCGGCATTGTGATTGCGCTGGTGGCGTCTTATTTTTTAGGCATCAATCCTATGACGGTGCTGAGCATACTGGGCGGCGGTGGTGCGCCCATGCAGCAGGCCAGCCAAGGACCTGCGCAGCGCCCGCCTAAAGACGACGTTATGGCCAGTTTTGTGTCCAAAGTATTGGCTGATACCGAAGACGTGTGGGGCGCTGTGTTTCAACAAGCCAAGGCGCAGTATCCTGCACCCAAGCTGGTGCTGTTTCGCGGCGCTACGCCCACAGCCTGCGGCACAGGCCAGTCGGCCATGGGGCCGTTCTACTGCCCGGGCGACCAAAAGGTCTATATCGATTTGGCGTTTTATGAAACCATGAAAACCAAACTAGGCGCGCCTGGCGACTTTGCGCAGGCCTACGTGATTGCACACGAAGTAGGCCACCACATTCAGCATGTGATGGGTATCAGCGGCAAGGTAGATGCTATGCGCGGCCGCATCAGCGAGAAAGAGCAAAACGCGCTGAGCGTGCGCCTAGAGCTGCAAGCAGATTGCTTCGCCGGTATGTGGTCGCGCAATTCAAAGCTGGGGTTGGATAAAGGCGATATTGAAGAAGCGCTAAATGCTGCCTCTGCTATTGGTGACGATACCCTGCAGAAAAAAAGCCAAGGCTACGCGCAACCTGACAGCTTTACCCATGGCACCAGCAAGCAACGCATGGCTTGGTTTAATGCCGGCTTGCAGTCGGGTAACATGAAGGTCTGTGATACTTTCAGTGCTAAGGTGCTTTGATTTTTTTTCGCGTTGATACATCACGCTGATGCTTTTGTAGTCTTCGGAATCACGCGCACTGCTGCGCCAAGGCGTATGCGCCACAGCCGCCACGGACACAACGGCCAAGCCTCTACAGTACTCGCTCCGGGGGAAATAACGGGCCTCGCGCAAGCGCTCAGACACCTAAATTTCTGATCCCCATTTCTCCGTGCTTCGAGCCCGTGGCTCAACGGGTGGCGAACAGCCAACGACGCAGCAGCGCGCTTGTCTCTTGTTGGAGGTTTCGCGCTGCGTTTTGTACTGAGTTGGCAGGGCGCTAGTTCG